>CALKYI010000118.1 GCA_938003665.1 uncultured Flavobacteriales bacterium | reverse complement strand
ACGGAAAAGTATCCACCAGCCCGGACGACATTGTTTACTTGTCAGCTGAGGATGAGGATTCAAACCTGATTGCCCAAGCGAACGCTCCGGTATCGAAGGAAGGCAAATTCGAAAACAACATCGTTAAAGCGCGATTGGAAGGGGACTTCCCTCAGGTAGCTCCGGACCAATTGCACTACATGGACGTTGCCCCGAACCAAATCGCCTCGATTGCGGCCTCATTGATTCCATTCTTGGAGCACGATGACGCCAACCGTGCGTTGATGGGATCGAACATGATGCGTCAGGCGGTTCCGTTGATGCGCCCTGCCGCGCCAATCGTTGGTACCGGTTTGGAGCGTGCCGTTGCAGAAGACTCGCGCATTTTGTTGCGTGCTGAAGCGGATGGCATCGTCGAGTTTGTGGATGCGAATGAGATTCACATCAAGTACACCCGAGATGAAATGGACGAACTCGTTTCGTTCGAGGATGCGGTCAACGTATTGGAAATCCCCAAGTTCAAGCGCACTAACCAAGGCACGTGCATGAATTTGAAGCCCATGGTCGAAAAAGGCCAAGCGGTGAAAGAAGGCCAGATCCTTGTTGAAGGGTATTCCACTGACAAAGGCGAATTGGCCTTGGGTCAAAACATGCGCGTGGCCTTCATGCCTTGGAAGGGATACAACTTTGAGGATGCGATTGTGATCAACGAACGTGTTGTTCGCGAAGACGTATTCACATCGCTTCACATCGATGAGTATGTACTCGAGGTGCGCGACACCAAGCGTGGGGTGGAAGAGTTGACAGCGGATATCCCGAACGTCAGCGAGGAGGCCACGGCCGACTTGGACGAGCACGGACTGATTCGCATCGGTGCCGAAGTAAAAGAAGGCGACATTCTCATTGGTAAAATCACGCCGAAGGGAGAGTCTGACCCTAGTCCAGAAGAGAAACTCCTGCGTGCCATCTTCGGTGATAAGGCCGGTGATGTCAAGGACGCTTCATTGAAAATGCCACCTTCAGGACAGGGAGTCGTCATCGACAAGAAGTTGTTCTCGCGTGCCATCAAGGACCGCAAGTCAAAGGCAGCTGACAAGGCCGTTTTGGAAACCATCGACAAGGAATTCGACGTCGAAGCAGCAGCACTCAAGAAGGTGCTCGTGGAGAAGTTGATGAAGTTGGTAGGCGGCAAAGTGTGCCAAGGGGTCAACAACTACTACAAAGAAGAGCAGGTCAAGAAGGGGGTGAAATTCACGCAGAAAATCTTGAACAGCCTCGACTACTTGACCATCAACAGTGACGGTTGGGTGCGCGATGCGGGCAACAGTGCGTTGGTACGCCGCGTGGTACACAACTACCACTTGAAGTACAACGATGTGCTCGGCGCTTACAAGCGACGCAAGTTCCAAGTAACCGTCGGGGATGAACTCCCAACGGGAATCGTCAAGTTGGCCAAGGTTTACGTAGCCAAGAAGCGCAAGCTGAAGGTGGGTGATAAGATGGCCGGGCGACACGGAAACAAGGGCATCGTAGCCAAAATCGTTCGAGCAGAGGACATGCCGTTCCTCGAGGACGGAACACCCGTCGACATCGTATTGAACCCGCTGGGTGTACCATCGCGTATGAACCTGGGGCAGATTTACGAGACCGTATTGGGCTGGGCTGGTATGAACCTCGGTACGACGTACTCCACGCCGATTTTCGATGGGGCCTCTTTGGACCAAATCACAGCCATCACCAATGAAGCAGGTGTGCCGGAATGCGGCGTAACCCACCTGTACGACGGTGGTACCGGCGAGCGTTTCGACCAGCCAGCGACAGTGGGCATCATTTACATGATCAAGCTGAGCCACATGGTGGACGACAAGATGCACGCCCGTTCGATTGGACCATACTCATTGATTACGCAGCAACCATTGGGCGGTAAGGCTCAGTTTGGTGGTCAGCGTTTCGGTGAGATGGAGGTGTGGGCACTCGAAGCCTTCGGTGCGGCGAACATCCTTCAGGAAATCCTGACTGTGAAGTCCGATGATGTTTTGGGCCGCGCGCGCGCTTACGAATCCATCGTCAAGGGCGACAACATGCCGACACCGGGAATTCCGGAATCCTTTAACGTCTTGCTCCACGAATTGCGTGGGTTGGGCTTGACCATTTCACTTGATTGATCACCGCATAGAATAGCTATCCATGTTTCAGCAAAAGCAACCCAAACAGCTTTCGAGCGACTTCAATACCATCACCATTTCATTGGCGTCTCCCGAGATGATTCTCGAACAGTCGCACGGTGAAGTGTTGAAACCTGAGACCATCAACTACCGGACGTACAAGCCCGAGCGTGATGGCTTGTTCTGCGAGCGCATCTTCGGTCCTGTAAAGGATTTCGAATGCCATTGCGGAAAGTACAAGCGCATTCGCTACAAGGGCATCGTATGCGACCGATGCGGGGTAGAGGTTACTGAAAAGAAAGTGCGTCGCGAGCGCATGGGCCACATCCAGTTGGTGGTGCCCGTTGCCCACATCTGGTACTTCAAGAGCCTTCCTAACAAGATTGGTTACCTCTTGGGGCTCCCGTCCAAGAAGTTGGATCAAATTATCTACTATGAGCGATACGTAGTCATTCAGCCGGGCATTGCCAAAGGGCCTGAGGACAGCGAGCTCGGAGTAAACGATTTCTTGACCGAAGAAGAGTACCTCGATATCCTCGAGACACTTCCTAAGGAAAACCAGTACCTGGACGACAAGGATCCGAACAAATTTGTCGCCAAAATGGGGGCGGAGGCGTTGCACGACATGCTCGCCAACCTCGATTTGGATGAGTTGTCATACAACTTGCGTCACTCGGCCAATACCGAGACTTCTCAGCAGCGCAAGAGCGAGGCGTTGAAGCGATTGCAGGTGGTGGAGAGCTTCCGTGATGCCAACTCGCGCATCACGAACAAGCCCGAATGGATGATTGTGAAAGTGGTTCCGGTCATTCCGCCAGAATTGCGTCCATTGGTTCCACTTGATGGTGGCCGATTTGCAACGTCTGATTTGAATGACCTGTACCGCCGAGTCATCATCCGTAACAACCGCTTGAAGCGATTGGTCGAGATCAAGGCACCTGAGGTCATCTTGCGCAATGAGAAGCGTATGCTCCAAGAAGCTGTGGACAGCTTGTTCGATAACAGCCGTAAATCCAGCGCTGTCAAGACCGAAAGCAACCGTCCACTCAAGTCGCTCTCTGATAGCTTGAAGGGTAAGCAAGGACGTTTCCGTCAAAACCTACTCGGTAAGCGTGTGGATTACTCTGCACGTTCAGTCATCGTCGTAGGGCCGGATTTGAAGCTCCACGAATGCGGATTGCCTAAGAACATGGCCGCGGAGTTGTACAAGCCGTTCATCATCCGCAAGATGATTGAGCGCGGCATCGTCAAAACGGTGAAGTCCGCAAAGAAAATCGTCGACGCTAAGGACCCGGTCGTTTGGGACATCCTTGAAAACGTCATGAAGGGACACCCTGTATTGCTCAACCGTGCACCAACGCTGCACCGATTGGGTATCCAGGCGTTCCAGCCTAAGTTGATTGAAGGTAAGGCCATTCAGTTGCACCCACTCGCATGTACAGCATTCAACGCTGACTTTGACGGTGACCAGATGGCGGTTCACTTGCCACTCGGCAGCGCGGCCATCTTGGAAGCGCAGTTGCTCATGTTGGCATCGCACAACATCCTTAACCCTGCGAACGGAGCTCCAATTGCGGTACCGTCACAGGACATGGTGTTGGGCTTGTACTACATGACCAAAATCCGCAAGGGCACCAAGGACGAGCCGGTGAAGGGTGAGGGCATGACTTGCTACTCCCCCGAAGAGGTGCGCATTGCGTACCAAGAAGGCCAGCTCGACTTGCACGCTGAGATCAAAATGCGTCACGTTGATATTGACGGAAACGTCAACATCATCGAGACCACGTGTGGCCGCGTACTGTTCAACGACCACGTGCCTTTGGAAGCCGGCTACATCAATGAGCTCCTGACCAAGAAGTCATTGCGTGGCATCATCTCGCACGTTTTGAACAGCACCAACGTACCACGAACGGCGCAATTCTTGGACGACATCAAGAACTTGGGCTTCTACATGGCCTTCAAAGGTGGATTGTCGTTCAACTTGAACGACGTTATCATCCCAGGTGAGAAGGAAAAGTTGGTCGATCGTGCAACAGAGCAGGTTGCTGAAGTGATGGAGAACTACAACATGGGTCTCATCACCAACAACGAGCGCTACAACCAGATCATTGACATCTGGACACACACCAACTCGAAGTTGACCAACATCTTGATGGATCGCATTGAAACCGATAAGCAAGGGTTCAACTCGATCTACATGATGATGCACTCCGGTGCACGTGGTTCGAAGGAGCAGATTCGTCAGCTCTCAGGCATGCGTGGTTTGATGGCCAAGCCTCAGAAGTCTTCTGCGACGGGCGGCCAGGACATCATTGAGAACCCCATCCTCTCCAACTTTAAGGAGGGCTTGAGCATCTTGGAGTACTTCATCTCCACGCACGGTGCCCGGAAGGGTCTGGCCGACACGGCCTTGAAGACGGCTGACGCGGGTTACTTGACCCGTCGTCTGGTGGACGTGGCACAGGACGTCATCATCCACGAGCACGATTGCGGGACCATCCGCGGCCTGACGGCCACGGCGGACGATGTGTTGCATCCGACCGCCGAAGCGGTGTTGGCGTCGGAAGGAGAGTTGATTTCTCCAGCCACAGCCAAAGCCATCGAGGAAGCAGGTGTTCAAGAAGTGGAAGTCCGCTCTGTGTTGACGTGTGAATCACGTCAAGGCGTGTGTGCCAAGTGCTACGGAAAGAACCTCGCCACCAACCGTCCTGTGCAAACAGGGGAGGCTGTGGGTGTGATCGCAGCTCAGTCCATCGGGGAACCTGGAACGCAGTTGACGCTCCGTACATTCCACGTGGGTGGTACGGCATCGAAGATCTCGGACGAAAACAAAATTCGGACCAAGCACGAAGGGGTGGTG
>CALKYI010000117.1 GCA_938003665.1 uncultured Flavobacteriales bacterium | reverse complement strand
TCCCGCTACGTCGGCAAGGTCTACAACGACGAGTGGATGGCCAGCCACGGCTGGCTGTAAAGCGCGCAGCTCAGCCTTTTTGAAATTCCAGTACTGTCTTGCGGATGATGCCGATGCAGGCATCCAGTTGCTCGCGCGTCATGACGAGCGGCGGGGCAAAACGAATGATTTTGCCGTGGGTGGGTTTGGCGAGTAACCCGTTGTCCTTGAGTGCGACACACAGGTCCCAAGCCGTAGAGCTGTCGGGAGTGTCGTTGATGACCACGGCGTTGAGCAAGCCCTTGCCGCGGACGTGGGTGAGTAGGTCGGATTCGGCAATCAGTTCGCGCATGGCCTGGCGGAAATGTTCTCCAAGTTCCCGGGCATTTTGAGCGAGTTTTTCGTGAACCACCACCTGCAATGCAGCGATGCCCACTTCTGCAGCCACCGGGTTGCCACCAAAGGTGGACCCGTGTTGGCCGGGGTGGATGACACCCATGATGGCGTCGTCCGCCAAGACGGCGCTGACCGGATAGGCGCCGCCGGAGAGGGCTTTGCCCAGGATCAGGATGTCCGCCTTCGCAAAGGTGGATTGGCGTTCGCAGTGACCGGCGCAGGTGCAGTTACCGCAGGTTGCGAGCAGCGATCCGGTGCGGGCGATGCCCGTTTGGACTTCGTCTGCGATGAACAACACACCCGCTGCCTGGCAGGCCGCATGCGCCCGCTTAACGAAGTCTTCTGAAGGGGTGTATACACCGGCTTCTCCTTGGATAGGCTCAACCATAAAGCCCGCTACGTTGGGGTCTTTCAAGGCCGCTTCCAACGCGTCGATGTCGTCATATGGGATGACTTCAAACCCCGGGGTGAAGGGGCCGAATCCGCCGGTTGAATCGGTGTCAGTGCTGAAGCTAACAATGGTGGTGGTGCGGCCGTGGAAGTTGCCTTCACACGTTATGATTTTGGCCATGCCCGCAGGAACGCCCTTGACATCGTAGGCCCACTTGCGCGCGATTTTGATGGCAGTCTCGACCGCTTGAGCGCCGGTGTTCATCGGCAGCACCTTGTCGTAACCAAAATAGGAGGTGACGAACTGTTCGTACTTGCCCAGGTTGCTGTTGTAAAAAGCACGCGACGTCAACGTCAGCTTTTCCGCCTGCGCATTCATCGCACCGACAATGCTCGGGTGGCAATGGCCTTGGTTGACCGCCGAGTACGCGCTGAGGAAATCGAAGTACTGTTTGCCCTCAATATCCCACACGTGCACGCCTTCACCGCGGTCCAAAACAACCGGTAGGGGGTGGTAATTGTGCGCGCCGTGCGCATTCTCCATTTCCATCGCTTGCGCGGAACTCTGAGGGACGGTCAACTTCATGCCCCAAAGATACGATAGGGTGAGGCCGAGCACCGCCTGTAAAGGCCATTCTGATGGGGGGAATTCCCAAAACATGCCGAATAAAGAAATGCGGAGTACTTTTGCACCGCAAATCAAACTGATACCATGGCCACAAACCGCACATTCACCATGATCAAGCCCGATGCCACTAGCGCGGGCCACACAGGTAAGATCATCGACCGCATCATCGAAGCTGGATTCTCCATCAAGGCGATGAAGTGGACGCAATTGAGCATTGACGATGCCAAAGCATTCTACGCCGTTCACGCTGAGCGTCCATTCTTCGGTGAATTGACGGAGTACATGAGCAGCGGACCCATCGTCGCCGCCATCCTCGAAAAGGACAATGCGGTAGCGGATTTCCGTACCCTCATCGGTGCCACCAACCCGGCCGAAGCAGCGCCCGGAACCATCCGCGCGGACTTTGCCGAGAGCATCGCAGCCAACGCTGTTCACGGCTCGGATAGCGATGAGAACGCCGCCATCGAAGGCGCGTTTTACTTCAGCGCACGCGAACTCGCCTAAGCGACAACACCTACCTTTAGAAAAAGCCTCCCACAGTGGAGGCTTTTTTCATTCAAAAAAATCGTCCGAGAAATTCAGCAGGGCCAACTCCGTTTGCGCCCGGGTAAACGCCGTGTAGAGCCATCGGAGCCATTCGGTGTTCAATGTGTCTTCGGTGACGTAGCCCGGGTCGATGATGACGGATTGCCATTGACCGCCTTGGGCTTTGTGGCAGGTAAGCGACCAGGCGAATTTGACCTGCAGCGCCTGGTAGCACTCGTCGGCTTTCACGGCCTTGAGGATCGCGGACTTCGATCCGAGGTGGATGTAATCTTCCGCAATCGCCTCTTGCAGGATCTGCACATCGGCGTAAGGGATGGACGGCAGGTCGGATTCCAAAACGCTGAGGTTGACGGTCACTTCGAATACGCCCCAATCTGGAGCATCCGCAAATTCCACCTCGACTTGCGCAAATTGCACGCCGTAGCGTTCGAACCGCTTGAGGACTTTGGTCACGACGACTACATCGCCATTGGCCAGGAGCGAGGTGGGCACGGCATCCACGGAGGCGAGCCAGTGGTAGTTGTTTTTGACGACCATCAACCGGTCGCCGGCTTCAAGACTTTCCTCGCGCCACAAGATGCGGTGGCGAATTTGCTGGTTGAATGCTTGGGCGCGCTTATTCGACCGGGTGATGATGGCCACGTTGTCCTCACCGTGCTGGTCGAATGCCGTTTCGATGTACTCCTGCAAGTCGTATCCGTTGATCCGCCGGATGTCGCTCATCCCGTCGATTTTGAATTGCGGCCAGCGCGCTTCACCCGCCTCGATTTGCAAGCGCAACCGGTGCGCATTGAAGAGGATGCCGCTGTCCATTTCTTGCCGCACCACATCGGTCAAGCGCACGGTGGCCACGGTCAGAGCGAAATCGCGGCGCATCTGCTTTTCATTCAGGGCGGGGCTTTCGGATTCACCCACCGGCGGCAACTGCGCGTCGTCACCGACCAAAACGAGCCGGCACCCTTCGCCGCTGAATACGAATTCCATGAGGTCATCCAGCAGGCTTCGGTACTGCATGCCGCCGCCATCGCTCCGCGTGCGCCCTTCCCCGATCATCGAAGCTTCGTCGACGATGAATACGGTGTTTTCGCGGGTGTTGGGCGCGAGGCCGAACGCGGGATTGCCGTCGCCGCTCCGCTTGGTGCGGTAAATGAGCCGGTGAATGGTCGAAGCGTATAGGTGGGCGTACGATTGCATCACCTTGGCCGCCCGCCCGGTGGGAGCCAACAGCACGGGGCGTTGTCCGTATTCGCGGAGGACCCGCACCAAGGCGCCGACGCTCGTGGTTTTACCGGTGCCTGCGTACCCGCGGATCATGATGGCGCATCGCGGCTGGGTGCTGAAGTGGAACCGAGCGAGCGCGTGAATCAACCGCCCTTGGCCGTCGGTCGGCGCATGGGGAAAATGCCGCGCTATGCTGTCGACAAACGCCTCGATTTGAGCGGTGGATTCAACCATGAAAGCGAAGGTAGGTGGCGGGGGTGTTCCAATGAAAGAAACTTCCTCACCTGTGGAATTTGAGGACGTCGGGAATCGTCGTAGATTCGCATCCGGTTTACACGGCTGAAGCGCCACGCGCCGACGCCCCTTGAATGAAATTCGATGGATACCTTCTTCAAAGAAATCAACAAGTACGTTGTCTCGATTTTCCTGTTTTTCGCGGGTTTGAGCTTCTTGGTCAAGTACCTGAGCGGCGACGAATTGGAAAGCCAACCCACTGCCATGCTTTTGGCTTCATTGGCCTTGATCGCCGTTGCAGTGCTGGCCATGCCGGTGGTGTTGGAGCGCTTGAATGGCAAGCACTACCGCATTATGATGGCCGTGGGTACGGTCTCCGCCCTGTGGTTGGGGTACGAAGTGTTTTACAGCGTGGATGAGGAAATCGAGTTCCGGGAATTGAAGGCGCGCATCGACTCCGAAACCGTCCAAGCGTTAAAGGACATCCGCGATGCGCAAGACGCGTACCATGACATCTACGGCATTTACTGCAACGACTTCGACTCGCTCCAGACGTTCTTGTACCAGGAAGTCATTCCTGTGAGCTTCAACATGGGTTCATTCAACGACACCTTGCCTGAAGACAAGAGCCGCGAGATGGGGTTGGTGCTGACACGGGATGAACTCGGCCCCAAGGCCGAAGAATTGGGCCTGACGGAAGACGCCTTCCTCGACCTCATCTCATCGGACAGCACCACCTACAAGGTCCGCGACGTCATCTACACCTCTTTTTACGCGGAAAACTTCACGCCAGAAATTCGCGCAGCCAAGCGCCTGCCGCGTGTAGCTGTGGACAGCCTCTGGTTCAACCCGCTCACCGGCGAGCGTTTCTTGCTCGAAACCGACAGCGTCGAGTCAGGTGGCTTGACCCTCTCAACCGTTTTGGTCAAGGACCCCACGCCATTCGGTCGGGAGAAAGTAAAAAAAGATACCTTGCGGTTTGGCTCCCTGACGGAAGCGCACACCGATGGTAACTGGCGAAACTGATCCTACCGCGTTTGAAGGCACCCTGCTGATTGGCTGGGATGGCGAACGTGTGCATTGGGTTGCCGCGGATGCCCATGGCATTTCAGACCACGGTGTGGATTCGGAAATAGGGGCCCTCACAAAGCTTTCACGTCGTTTTGCGTCCGCCACCGCGGTCAAACTGAGTTTGCTCCGCCCGGTGTGTTCGCTCATGCCGGCGGCAGTGGCGGAGGGAATTGAATCGCAGGTGTTGGACCTGCACCACGGGCCGCATGACCAGGCCCTGACCAGCCGAACGTTTTTCTCCGATCGATTGGGCGAGGGATTGGCACTGATTGAATCAGGCCACTTCGGCAGCGATGATTTGTTTTTGAAAGCCTTTCCGCTCGGTCAATGGACCTCGACCACACTCGCGGCGATTGAGTCGGGCATGAACGAGGTCCGGACTGGCGCACATGCGCACACCGTCCAGATCGACCTGGCCCACGGCCGCGCGTTGATGATGCGATTCGATGAGGAGGCCTTGCGTTGGTGTTCCGTTACGGAAGATGTCGCGGGCGACGGCATTCTGTACCATGTGGTCAATTCGTTTCACCGTGAAGGCGTGGATC
>CALKYI010000116.1 GCA_938003665.1 uncultured Flavobacteriales bacterium | reverse complement strand
ATGTTCTGGACTGCGTAGGTACTCAACTTTCTTATTTGCCCAAATACTTTCACGCCGGATTCCGTCAAAAGAAAGGGCAATGCCATGTTCAGCACAGCCGCTCCTGCTAACTTTGTGCATACCAAATCTGTACCGATGAAAATCTCGTTCAACTGGCTCACCGAACTGCTTCCGACCGCCACTTCAGTGGAAGATGCAGCAGCCGTACTCACTGCGACAGGATTGGAAGTGGAAGGCGTCGAGTCAGTCGAAAGCATTCCCGGCGGATTGAAGGGACTGGTCGTCGGTGAAATCACGGCGTGCGGACCCCATCCAAATGCGGACCGACTTCAGGTGTGCGAAGTCAACGTCGGAGAAGACGAGCCACTCGCCATTGTGTGCGGAGCCAAAAATGCCCGACAGGGACTGCGCGTCGTCGTCGCCACCGTGGGTGCTGAATTGCATCCCGTCAATGGCGAGTCTTTCAAAATTAAAAAAGGAAAAATCCGCGGCGAAGTGAGCATGGGCATGATCTGCGCCGAGGACGAGATTGGCGTCGGCCAATCCCACGCCGGTATTATCGAGTTGGATGAAAAGTGGACCCCGGGAACGCCCGTGGCTTCAGTTTACAACTTGGAATCCGATGCGGTAATGGAAATTGGCCTGACCCCCAACCGAACCGACGGCATGAGCCATTATGGCGTCGCTCGGGACCTCCGGGCAGGCCTGCTCAATGGGACCGTGGAAGGAATTCAAGAGGCCGTTGGCGCCGTCAATGCGCCTGCCACAGCGCCGCTCCCTGCTGCCAAAGGACCCATCGACTTGTCCATTGAATCGGGCGACGGTTGCCCCCGGTACTTGGGTCTAGTGATTGAAGGCGTTCGTGTTGGACCATCTCCGGATGCCATCCAACAGCGGCTGAGGGCCATCGGGGTGAACCCCCAAAACAACGTTGTGGATGCCACCAATTACGTTTTGCACGAATTGGGCCAGCCCTTGCACGCTTTTGACGCGGATGCCATCGAGGGCAATGCCGTCGTGGTTCGGAACCCACGTGCTGGCGAAAAGTTGACAACGCTCGACGGAGAGGAACGCACCTTGCACGCCGACGACCAAGTCATTGCCGACGCCACAAAGCCCATGTGCTTAGCCGGTGTGTTCGGAGGTGACACGAGCGGGGTATCCGAGTCGACCACACGGGTTTTCCTCGAATCGGCGTATTTCCACCCGGTAGTGACCCGCAAAATGGCCAAGCGCCACGGCTTGTCCACCGATGCTTCATTCCGCTTTGAGCGGGGCGTTGATCCAGCGATGGTCGAAACAGCCCTCGCCCGAGCAGCGGCGCTGATTACCGAATGGGCCGGTGGCACAGCCACTGCCCTGCACGAAGCCAATGCTGGCGATTTGCCGGCAGGACAGACCATCACCTTGGAATGGGCGCAGCTGCATCAATTGATCGGAATTCCATTGGACCAAGACACGGTTCACGCCATCCTCATAGACCTGGACATCGCTTTATCCAGCGATAATGGAACCGCCCTCGTTGTGAACGTTCCCGCATATCGGCACGACGTAACCCGACCGGCAGATGTCGTCGAAGAAATCCTGCGCATCTATGGATTCGATAAGATTCCAATGCCCGAACGGCTGGTGTCTACCGCCGCCCACCAAGCCGGCGTGCCCGCCGAAGCATTCCGCTTGCAAACGTCCAATTTCTTGGTCAGCCGTGGCTTTCAAGAAATGATGAACAACAGCATGACACGGGCGAGCTACACGCAGGACCTTGGCCAAGGCGGCGCGGATGGCTGGGATCTTTCCAGGCAAATCGCCCTCATGAACCCGCTCAGTTCAGACTTGGGGGTCATGCGCCAATCCCTGCTTTTCCAAGGACTTGAAGCGGTGGTTCGCAACACAAATCACCAGCGCCCCGACCTCCGGCTATTCGAACTGGGAAAGGTGTACCAGCACCGCCAGAACGCCGATTCCGCATCCGAGAACGCCGCTCAGCGCTACGAGGAAACCGAGCGCCTCGCACTCTTCATGACCGGCGCGGCAGCCCCTGAAAACTGGAACAATGCCTCGGGTGGAATTGATGCGTATGCACTGAAAAATGAGGTCTACAACCTGCTCGCTTCGCTCGGTATTTCGCCAAGTGCAGTGAAAGATTCCCCTTTCCAATCTTCTTTGATCAGTGAAGGCGTCGAACTGAGTTGCCAGGGGCAGGTCATTGGTCGCATGGGCAAGGTTCGCTCCTCAGTGGCTCGCAGCCACGGGGTGAAGCAGGACGTCTTCTGGGCCGACTTGGCCGTAAAGCCACTGACCAAAATCTCCGGCCGGTCGCGTGTTAAGGCCAAAGAACTCGCCAAGTTCCCTTCGGTGCGCCGAGACCTCTCCCTGATTCTCAAAGAAGGCACTCCGTTCGGGGCCGTCCGCGATGCCGCCATGAAAGCAGAGAAGAAACTGCTCAAGCGCGTCGGCTTGTTCGATGTGTACGAGGGCAAAAACCTCGAGCCGGGCCACGTTTCGTATGCGGTTTCCTTGGTCTTGCAGGATGAGGAAAAAACGCTGAATGAGAAACGCATCGAGCAAAGCGTTCAACGCATTCTCGATGGCATCGTCCAAGCAACCGGCGCCCAACTTCGAGATTAACACCCATCCAACGTGGCGAAAAAGAGAGACAGATCGTTTGTGGAACCGCCCATCCAGCGGCGTCATTTTGGTTACGGGACGGCCGTTCACTTGGTCCAATCGGGCGTCAACCGATTCCACCGCATTGAACGCGTAGAGGGGCTGGACAACCTCCCTGATCCGCATGAGCCGACGATCATCGTCGGCAACCACCAGAACGGGTTGATGGATGCCATCGTCCAGAGTGCGATGCTGAGCCCGAACCAGATCCACTTCCTGACCCGAGCGGATGTGTTTTACCAAAAGACGGTGCGCGCCTTGCTGTTTGCCTTCAATCAAATGCCGATTTACCGGCAGCGGGACAAGCTCTCGGACGCGCGCGAACGCAACCAACGGATCTTCGAAATCTGTGCGGAACGTTTGAACATTGGAGCCACGGTCGGCCTTTTCCCGGAAGGCAATCACCGAGCGGTTAAAACCCTCCGTCCGTTGCGCCGAGGCGTGGTGGACATGGTCAACAGCGCGCTCAAATTGAATCCGGAAATGAAGCGCTTGAAATTGGTGCCCGTCGGCATTGATTATGAGCAGATGACCGACCTGCGGCGGCGACTGAGCTACCGAATCGGTGAGCCCGTCCCGTTTGAAGACCTCATCGACCCTGCCACAGGCGAAATCCCACCCGGGCGACTTCTCGAACGGCTGAAGGATGCCATGGACGAATTGCTCGTCAACATCCAGCCCGAATCGCATTACGAGGTCTTGCTTCCATACGTGCAGGCCATGCGAACGACGGAAACAGAAGATTGGATCGCCACCCGCGACGAAATCCGTGGATTTCAGTCGTTTGGGGAGGAAGCGCTCGAATCCATTCGACAAGCCCATGCTGAAGCGGCGGCTGCCGGTGTCTTTGCAGATGCTCGGCCCGAAGACCTCGGACACGGCCCCGAGCAGTTGCGTCGCGCTCCCTGGTGGCTCTGGCCGCTAGCGCCGATCGCAGCAATCGGTGGAGCATGTGCGTACCCGTTCTCCAAATTCGTCGGCGCCCAAGCCGACAAGCGGGTCAAAGATCCGTGCTTCACGAGCACCTTTAAGGTCTCTGCCGGCATGTTCCTGTTTCCCATTTACCTGTTCATCCTCGCGTGGCCGTTGGCACGCCTCGCATCCGGAGAATGGGGCGGATGGCCGGTTGTTGCGGCCTACGTATTCAATCTCATCGGAAGCCGATTCGCCGGCTGGTGGTACGGCCTGTACCTCGATTGGAAAGGAAAACGCAGCGCCCAAAGGGTCTACTCGAATCCAACAAAATCAGCGGCTTGGTCTGCGTACGTCGCCTCAGTAAAATCCCACCTCAACGCATGAGCAACTCTTCCCTTGATTACCGCATCCAAGGCATGCAGCACATCGGTGTTGCTACCTCGGACATGGACCACTCTTTGAAGTTTTTCCGGCGGTTGTTCGGCATGGACATCCCGTTTTTCGATTCCATCCAAGCGGCACCCTTGATGGACAGCCACACCCGCGGCGAGACCATCACTAAGCGAGCGAGTATGGTCATGAATTTGCAGGGCGGCTGCGCCTTTGAGGTGCTGCGCGCTGACTCATTCGAACCGGTCCCGGCCGGATGGGAAATCGCTCCCGGTGACCTCGGCATCACCACGGTCCAGATGAAGACCCGGGACATCCAAAAGATGCATGCTCACGCCCGCTCGATCACAAGCGATACCTGTGACCAAGAACTGCGCGAAACGCCTTGGGGGGCCAAAACCTTCTACTTGAAAGACCCCGACGGCAACCGATTCCAGGTGCTCGAAGCTGACGATTGGTTCGAAAACAACGGCCACCCGTCGGGCGGCGTGATGGGATGCACCATCGGAGTGTCCGACATGGATGCAGCGCTGAAACTGTACGCTGACGTCCTCGGATTTGACCAAGTGCTGCATGACGCGACCGGACCCCAAGCCGATTGGGACGGCATGCCCCACGGTTCAGAATCGTTCCGTCGGGTTCGATTGACCCAATCCGCACCCGGAGCGGGCGGCTTCGGCAAGCTCACGGGACGCACCTACATTGAATTGGTGCAAGCGATTGACCGCAAGGGGTCGTTCATTTTCAAAGACCGCATTTGGTGCGACATCGGGTTTGCCCACCTCGGGTTTGACGTGCGTGGCATGGCCGACTTGGGTACGGCCCTGGACCAAGCGGGATTTGGCTTCCGCTGCGACACCGCGGATGCCATCGGAATGGGCGAGACCAAGGTGCACTGCACCTACATCGACGACCCGGACGAATGCTGGCTGGAAATGATCGAAGTGTACAAGGTACCGATCATCGAAAAGTGGGGGCTGTTCTTGGATGTCCAGAAGCGTGGCGCGGACGAACCACTGCCCCGCTGGATGCTCAAGGCCCTTCGCTTCAGCCGCGTCAAGGACTAAGATTCTGTCACAATTCCTTTACATTGGGTTCACAGTAAGGAACGGAATTGGTAACACCTTTAGGCCCGGAACCATCGACATGAACAAGAAAATCCTTCTGGTAGACGACGAGCCGGACATCCTCGAGTTGATTGGATACAACTTGCGTCAGGAAGGGTACGACGTGTTCACCGCTGAAAACGGCAAGCATGGCATCGACATGGCACGCAGCGTCAACCCGGACCTCATCATCCTCGATGTGATGATGCCGGAAATGGATGGAATGGAAGTCTGCAACATCATCCGTTCGGACGCCAAGCTCTCCCACACCACCATCGCCTTCCTCACGGCCCGCGGCGAGGATTACAGCCAGGTAGCTGGATTCGATGCCGGGGGCGACGATTACATCACCAAGCCGGTCAAGCCCAAAGTGCTCGTGAGCCGCGTCAAAGCCTTGTTGCGTCGCGCGGGTTCGAGTAAGACCACCCTGCCAGATGAACGGTTCGGAGTGGCCATTGATCTCGATCGATTCACCGTGTTGCAGCAGGGAAAAGAACTCACCCTTCCCAAGAAAGAATTTGAGTTGCTCAACCTGCTTTGGTCCGAGCCCGGTAAGGTCTTCACCCGGGAAGCCATTCTCTCTGCAGTCTGGGGCAACGACGTGGTGGTAGGCGATCGCACCATTGATGTGCACATTCGCAAGCTCCGAAGCAAACTCGGAGGCGACCTGTTCACCACGGTAAAGGGTGTCGGGTATAAATTTGGCAAGTGAGCCCGGATTCGACCCCCCGCGAACTGGCGAAAAAAACATCGCCACTGCTCGCCGCATTGGCCGGCGTAGCCACCCTTTTGCTGTTGCGGGCCTTGGATGCCATGCACCTTTGGGCATTGGCCATTCTTGCCGCGCTGCTCACTGAAACGGCGAGCACGCTGATCATCGAATGGTCGGTCGAAAAACTCCTCCAACGGCGCGTCAAGGACCTGTCTGACGCCATTTCCCAAGGCTCCAACGCGGAAGAAGTCCGGCTCGAACAGCAATCCCTTGATGACATCCTCACCTGGGCCAACAACCAAATCGCTGACATCAAGTCGCTGAAGGCGAAAGACTCCTTCCGCAAAGAATTCATTGGCAACCTCGCCCATGAATTGAAAACGCCCCTCTTCAACATCCAAGGATTCATCCTTACGCTCATTGAATCCGATCTCAAGGACGAAGAATTGGTCCGCCGATTTTTGGAAAAAGCCGACAACAACGTCAGCCGCATGACGGAGTTGATTGAAGACTTGGATACCATCACCAAGTTGGAATCGGACAGCCTCTCCCTCACCCTCGCACCGTGCAACATCATTGATACGTGCAAAGAGGCCATCGACGGCGTTGAATCCAAGGCTCTGAAAATGGGCATTGACGTCCGCCTCGAACTGCCCGAACCCGGAATGGAAAGCCTCCATGTCCTCTGCGGCCCGGTTCAGATTCGCCAGGTCTTGACCAACCTCTTGGTCAATTCGATTCACTACGGCAAAGAAGGAGGGCAAAGCACATTGCGTTTGGAAACCGAAGGCGAAACCGTTCGCATCACGGTGGAAGACAACGGCATCGGCATTTCCAAGGAAGATCTCAACCGCATTTACGAGCGCTTCTACCGCGTCGACAAAAGCCGCTCCCGGCATGCCGGTGGTTCGGGACTGGGTCTGGCCATCGTCAAGCACATCATCGAAGCCCACGGCCAGTCCATTCAAGTGCAGTCCGCACTGAACAAAGGCACATCCTTTTCCTTCGATCTTGTCAACCTCGATGCCGAGGCTGAAAAGCGGAACATCCGACTCGACGCCCCCGAACTGGGCTAACGACCGCTGCGGTATTCCTCTTGCAGCATGCCAGTGCCTGCGGCGTTGACAAATGGATTCGCTGCCTTCTCTGCGCCTATCGTGGTGGAAGGCCCGTGGCCCGGCCACACCTCAAACCCGTCCGGCAACGTAAACAACTGCTCCTCGATGCTTGTCACCAAATCCGGTGCGTGGCTGCCAGGCAGGTCCGTTCGTCCAATGCTTCCTTGGAACAACACGTCTCCCCCGATCACCCATTGGCCCGACGCGTGCACCAATACCACGTGGCCCGGCGCATGGCCCGGCGTGAAGCGAACCTCCAGTTCCGCCTCTCCGCAACAGATGGGCTCGTCGGTGCTCAAATTGGCACCCAACGGAGGCAGCGGATCCATGGGAACACCATACACCGCCGCTGACCGTGGCGCTTGTTCGTAGGTCGGCCGGTCCAGCGGGTGCAAACGCGGCTTCAATCCCCACGTGTCATATACCCAACCCGCGCCGAGGACATGGTCCAAGTGAGCATGGGTAAGCACGCATTGCACCGGCTTCAACGACCGCTCCGCGCAAAAATTTGCAAACGTTTCACGCTCGGCCGCATGGCTCATTCCCGGGTCAACCACCGTCGCCTCGCCGTTTCCGTGGTCAATGAGGTAAGTCTGCTCCGAAAACGGGTTGAAGGTGAAGGTGTGGAGTTCTATCATCTCGGTGTAACTTCGAATGGAATGCTGCGGCAAAGCTATTTCATACGGTTCATTTCCTCGGCGCTGATGGCCTGCGCGGCCTCGCTTGCCTCGGGCCAGTTTTACGACGGGTCCAACATGGAGTTTGGAAAAAACCGCGTCCAACACCGCACGTTTGAATGGCAGTACCTCCCCACTTCGCGTGCAGAGGTGTATTACTACCAAGGCGGAAAAGCCTACGCCAACCGGATCACTTCAGAAATCAAGGAGTGGATCGAGGAAGTTGAAGGCCTGTATGACCGCAACAGTGAAGGCACCGTTCAGGTGCTGGTTTACAACAAGCAAGCCGAATTCCGTCAGTCCAACATTGGAAGTGGCCAGCTCAATGCCCAAAACATCGGCGGCACCGCCACCCTGGTGGGGTCGAAGCTGTTTGTCTACGCGGACGGCATTTGGGAACACACCGAAGAAGACATCAAGCGGAGCCTCTCGAGCTTGCTCTTCAACCAAATTCTGTACGGCGGCAACTGGCAAGAGGCGCTGCGTTCCTCCACCACCGGCATCTCCTTTCCCGAGTGGTTCACGGCGGGCTTGCACAGCTACGTCGCTCAACCGTGGTCCGCGGAAGCGGCCCTGCACGTTTGGGATGCCGCTCGCACGGGGGACGTGATCCATGCCCATCGAACGACCGGTGAAAACGCGCGGTGGGTGGGCCATGGGGTATGGAAATACATCGCCGATGTATTCGGCGAGGCCGTAATCGCCAACGCCCTGTACATGGTTCGGGTGTCGAGTAACCTCGAAAAAGGCCTTCAATATGCAACGGGAATGGACCTTGCCCTGTTGCTCGCGGAGGCGAGCCGCTACCACATGGACGCGGCAGGACCCAATGATGTGTTCCCTCCCTTGGCGACGCGGAAGGATCGGCGAAAAGCACGCCAAAACACCGGGATGTTGGACCTGCCCATCCGGCCCGATGTTGATTTTCGAGCGCTGACGGTGCACCCTGACGGCAACCGGTACGCTTGGGCCCGGGACGAACGCGGTCAATTGGAAGTCTGGGTGGGCAACCGCACCACCGGTGCCATGCGACGCGTGGGGCGCCACGGCCACAAAATTGACCGCATCCAAGACCGTACGCTGCCCGCGATGGCGTGGCACCCGAATGGCAACGTTCTCACCTACGCCCTCGAACAAGGCTCGAGCAACTTGATTTACTCCGTGGATTTGACCTCGTTTGAATCCGTTGAAAAAGAGGTCTTCCGCATCGACAAGATTTTGTCGATGGCGTACGCGCCCGACGGCTTATCCATGGTGTGGAGCGGCGTGAAGGACGGGCAATCCGACCTCTACCAGTACCAAGTACTTGGCAACAACCACACCGCCCTGTGGAGCGATCCTTACGACGACCTAAACCCCGTTTTCAGCGGCGACGGCGGCACCCTGTGGTTCGCCTCCAATCGTCCCAATGCGGACCTCAACCGTGAATTCGTTTTGGGCGAACCCGTCAATCCCAACCACGATTTGTTTGCGCTGCAATGGACGGACGATGTGCCCCAGCTGATTCATTGGGTGGAAACCCCGCAACGCGATGAGCGTTTCCCCCAGGTCCAATCCGATGATTACGTCACGTTCCTCGTGGAGCTGGAAGATGGTTCGCAGGAACGATGGACCTCGTGGCGTGACAGCGCCGTAGCCTACATCGATACCACCATTCACTACCGGTGGTTCACCCAGCAGCGCCTGGCGGCAACATTGGACCAACCCGTGTCCCATTTTCAATGGATCCCTGAACGGAGCAGCACCGGTTTCTCCCACCGGCTCACAGGACATCCATTTTGGGTGGAAATCACCGAAAACAAAGAGGACTGGCAGAACATCGATCCGGGGAGTGAAAACGCCGTTGAGGCCTCTGATGTCCAGTTGAATTGGGACTGGACCCCAGGGCCGACGGAGGCCGATTTTCGCAACTACACGTTCGGTCCCTGGTCAAGCGAAGGTGCGGAAGATGCAGCGCCCAGCATGGAGGTGGAAGAGGTCGCAGGAGCGGCCGATGACTGGATTCCTTTCAAGTTGCCAAAACCTCGAAACTACCGGCTCAACTACGCCATCGAATCCATCACGGGCCAACTGGATAACTCATTTGGCTCCACCTTCTACCAAGCCTACAGCGGCAACATCGCTGTGCAGCCCGGACTCGGCGGCTTGTCTCAGATCTCGGTAGCGGACTTGTTCGAGAACCGTCGGTTTACCGCTGGCTTTCGATTGGCGGGATCCCTCGAAAACAGCCGGTATTTATTCGCCTACTCCGATCTAACGGGCCGGTGGGACAAAGCCTGGATGATTGAGCGGCAGGGCGTCACCCAAGGCATCGAGAACAACCAGACGTTCGTTCGGACCCACATTCACATGCTGCGCCGCCAGTGGAAGTATGCCTTCGATGAAGTGAGGAGCGTTCGATTGCAAGGCGTTTACCGCCTCGACCGGATCACCCCCTTGTCAACCGACGCTTTCAATTTGACCAAGCCCACGCAATTTGAGGGGCAGGCAGGCGCCTTGTTGGCCTACGTCTTCGACAACACCCGAGAGCGGATGATCAACATTCCCGAGGGCACGCGTTACCGCATTTGGGCGGAGTACTACGTCAATCCCAACGCGTCAGCATCGACTTTCGGCACGGTCGGGTTCGACGTCCGGACCTACAAGCCGCTGTGGCGCAATGTCATATGGGCCAACCGACTGGCCGGAGATTGGTCCATCGGTGAGCAACGACTCCTGCACATGGTCGGCGGTGTTGACAATACCTTGTCGCTCATTGCCAACGCCGAGTCGCCCATTGATCCCAGCATCAATTACGCCTACCAGACCCGCCTCGCGCCGCTCCGGGGATTCAATGCCAATGCGCGAAACGGCTCGCACATGGCGCTCTTCAACAGCGAGCTGCGCATCCCTGTTTGGAGCACGCTGAGCGCTCGACCGGTGGACACCGAACTGCTGCAAACGTTGCAATGCGTGGGCTTCTTCGACGTGGGTTCCGCTTGGAACGGCAAGCACCCCTACGACAACGCCAACACCTTCAACCAGGTGACCGTCACGCAAAATCCCATCACCGTCACCATTGACAACAACCGCGAGCCGGTCATCTGGGGCACCGGCTTTGGGTTCCGAGGAAAGGTACTGGGGTACTGGCTGCGCGCCGATTGGAGCTGGGGCGTGGATGATGGCCGGTGGCAAGACCGTGTATTCAACCTCAGCCTTCAACTCGATTTCTAAGCCATGGACATCCAAACCCTCTTTTTGTTGCTCTGCATCGGACTCATCGCTGGCATTGCCAGCGGCTTTGTGGGCATTGGCGGTGGCATGATCATCGTCCCCGCGCTGGTTTTCGGACTGGGACTCAGCCAACACATGGCGCAAGGCACCTCACTGGCCATGATGATTCCACCCATCGGAATCCTCGCGGTGATGAGCTATTACAAAGCCGGGCAAATTCAGTTGGAGTACGCCGCCGTTTTGGCATTGACCTTCGTCCTCGGCGCTTGGATGGGGAGCAAATGGGCCCTTCGCATCAATCCATCCGTGGTTCGGTTGGTCTTTGGATTGTTCATGCTTTTCGCAGCAGGGCGATTGATTCTAAAGTCGTGGAACGACTTGAATCCGTAGCGGAATCAGTTGGCGTACTCGCTCAAGAACTTGATGCGGGCCATTCGCAGCTCTTCCTCGCTGTAGACATCGTTCCATTCGGCAATTAGCTCCTCGGACCCTTCGTCTTCACTCTCCTTCAAGAAGTCGAACAGCTCCTCCAAGCTCTCATCGTCCAACGTCTTATTGATGACGTAATCCAAATTGACCTTGGTGCCAGCTGAAACGATGTTTTCAATCTCGTTGAGTACGTCTTCCAACTTCAAGTTCAGGTCCCGAGCGATGTCAGCAAGGTCGATCTGCCGGTCGATGCGCTGGATGATGTGGACTTTTGAAGATGATCGCGCACTGGTCGAACGCACCAAGAGGTCCTCTGCCCGTTCAATGCCCTCCTCCTTCACATAGTCTGCGATCAACTTCAGGAACGGCGTACCGTATTTCTTGGCCTTTCCTGAACCAACTCCCGTGATGCGCAGGAGCTCGTCTTCATCGAGCGGGTAGTGAATGGCCATTTCATCCAAACTCACATCTTGGAAAATGACATACGGAGGCAGGGATTCTGCGTCAGCCACTTCCTTCCGCAACGCCTTGAGCATGTCGCGCAATTTCACGTCGGCAGCTCCGCCTTGGCTCGAACGCGTCTGGCTCATGCTGTCCATGGCATCTACGTCGGAGTAATCCCGCTCTTCAGCGACCATCACAGGGCTTGGATTGGTCAAGAAATCCATGCCGCGGTCGGTAATTTTCAGCACGCCAAACGTCTCCACTTCTTTGCGCAAGAACCCGAGGACGAGCATTTGCCGAATGATGCCATTCCAATGCTTTTCGTCGTGTTCCGCTCCCCGTTTCCAAAACGGGCTGGTGGTGCCTTTGTAGTCCTGGATTTCACGGTTTTCTTGGCCACAGAGCATGCCCGTGTAGAACGGGGCTCGGAACGTCTGTTTGTGTTCGAGGACCGCACTCAAAATGAGGTGCACCTCTTCTTGACCATCCCGCAATTTGGGCGGATTGGTCATGTTGTCGCAATTCTGTGCGCCGGGACCGTTGACTTCGTCGTATTCCTCGCCGAAATAGTGAAGGAGGAACTTCCGACGGCTCATGGATGTCTCGGCATACGCCATTACCTCCTGCAGGAGTTGGGCTCCAATTTCCTGTTCGGCAAGCGGCTTGCCTTGGAGGAATTTCTCCAGTTTCTCAATGTCCCGGTGGCTGTAGAAGGCGATGCAATGGCCTTCACCACCGTCCCGTCCGGCGCGACCCGTCTCTTGGTAATAGCTTTCCAAGGATTTCGGCATGTCGTAGTGAATGACGTACCGAACGTCCGGTTTGTCGATGCCCATACCAAAAGCGATGGTCGCCACGATGACATCTACGTCTTGCATCAAGAACTGGTCCTGGATGCGGCTGCGCTGATTCGCGTCCATCCCGGCATGGTACCCCAATGCCTTGATCCCGTTGACACGCAACACTTCGGCGATTTCTTCTACCTTTTTGCGGCTCAAGCAATAGACGATACCACTCTTGCCGACATTCGTCTTCGCGTGGCGCACGATCTGCTTCAGGGCATCTTTCTTGGGGCGGACCTCATAAAACAGGTTCTCACGGTTGAAAGAGGCTTTGAACAACCGGGCGTCTTTCATGCCGAGGTTTTTCTGAATGTCTGCCTGGACTTTTGGCGTAGCCGTCGCTGTAAGGGCGATGATGGGCACCTCGGCAATTTGATTGACGATGGTGCGGATGCGCCGGTATTCCGGACGGAAATCATGGCCCCATTCGGAAATGCAGTGGGCCTCGTCCACCGCCACAAAACTGATGCGTACGCTGCGCAGGAAGTTGATGTTGTCCTCCTTGGTGAGGCTCTCCGGGGCGACGTACAACAACTTGGTCAAACCGGTGCTGACATCCTCTCGGACTTGAGCTGCCTCTGCTTTCGATAGACTGGAATTCAGAAAATGTGCGATGGAGTCCCCCTCGTGGTGGCCGCGGATGGCATCCACTTGGTTTTTCATCAAAGCGATGAGCGGAGAAACCACAATGGCTGTTCCTTCCATCATCAACGCCGGCAATTGATAGCACATGGACTTACCGCCTCCTGTGGGCATGATGACAAATGCATCATTTCCGTTCAGGACGCTTTGCACCACTTGCTCTTGCTCTCCCTTGAATTCGTCGAATCCAAAAAAGTGCTTGAGCGCCTTAGCGGGCGTCAGTTCTAGTGTACTCATCAATCAGACGTTTGGTTCCGACCGAAGCCGGGCGAAAAGCGTAGCTTTGCGCTAACTAAAGATACGATGTTTTATCGCTCGCTCGACGTCGAATCCACGTTCGGGCAGCGGAAATGCACGGTTTTATTTTTGGCACGTCATGAATTGGATAGAACGGGCGACCCGCACCCTTGAACTCGAGAGCCAAGCGATTGCTCAATTGGTGGGGCAACTCGACGAAGCCTTCGAGGCCGTCGGGCAGCTCATCTTGGAACGCCCCGGACGGGTCATCATGACAGGAATCGGAAAAAGCGCCATCATCGCTCAAAAACTCGTGGCGACATTCAATTCCACGGGAACACCGGCGGTCTTCATGCACGCAGCAGACGCCATCCACGGCGATTTGGGGTTGATCCAAAGCGATGATGTAGTGGTGTGCATTTCCAAAAGCGGAAACTCCCCCGAAATCAAAGCCCTAACGCCCCTCATCAAGAGCCGTTCGATTCCCTTGATCGGCATGGTAGGCAACCGCGCTTCGCACCTTGCCCAGCAGGCAGATTACATTTTGGACACCACGGTTTCCAAAGAAGCCTGCCCATTGGACTTGGCGCCAACCTCGAGCACAGCCGCGCAAATGGCCATGGGCGATGCACTCGCCACGTGCTTGATGGACGCGCGCGGATTCAAAGCTGAAGACTTTGCCGAGATGCACCCGGGCGGTGCTTTGGGCAAGCGGTTGTACACGCGCATCGGCGACCTGCTGGATGCGGAACGGACCCCGCAGGTAGGACCGGATTCGACGTTGGCCGAAGTGGTTCTTCAAATGAGCCAAGGACGATGCGGCGCCACCGCCGTGCTCGATGCAGGCCGCATTGTCGGCATCATCACCGACGGCGATTTACGCCGGCACCTCGAGGCCCCTCAGCAGGCCAACACCACGGCTTCGGCCCTCATGTCAGCCGCACCCAAAACATTGGAGTCGGAACACCTCGCTGTGCATGCCCTGCACATCTTGGAGCAGCATGCGATTTCGCAAATCATCGTGACCAAGGATGGCGAATACGCGGGGATGGTGCACCTACACGACCTCATCAAAGAAGGCATCATTTAAGGCTAATTTTGACCCATGCCACTGGACCAACTGGATGACCAGCCCTCCCAGGATGTAGAAATGGGCTTCTTGGACCACTTAGAAGAATTGCGAAAGCGCCTCTTCTATGCGGCGTTTTTTGTCGTCACCGGGGGCATTGGACTCTTTTTGGCCAAGGATTGGTTGTTCGACGTCGTGCTGTTTGGGCCGCGTAACGTGGATTTTGTCACGTTTCGTGCGTGGTGCCAGTTGTCTGAGTGGGTGGGTGCCGGCGAGGCCTTGTGCGTGGACAGCATCAATTACGAGCTGATCAACACCACCATGCTGGGCAACTTCACGACCCACATCTTGGTATCGGCCATTGCGGGATTCATTGCGGCCTTCCCCTTCGTTTTTTGGCAAGGCTGGCTGTTCGTTCGACCGGCGCTCAAAGAGAGCGAGCGAAAATCAGCACGTGGCATCGGTTTCAGTTCATCCGTCCTGTTCTTTCTGGGTGTTGCCTTTGGGTATTACGTCATTGCCCCGCTGTCGCTACAATTTCTGGGCAACTACGAATTGGGGGATGTGCAATCCCGCATCTCAGTGATGTCCTACATGAAAACGGTCGCCTCCATCACACTCGCCTCAGGGCTGGTTTTTCAGCTGCCCGTGGTGGTCTATTTCTTCAGCCGCGCCGGGCTCATCACGCCCGATCTGCTCAAAACGTACCGCCGGCATGCGTTGGTCGCCATCTTGATTTTATCGGCCTTGATTACCCCACCGGACGTTACCAGCCAGGTCCTGGTGTCCTTGCCTGTCCTCGTGCTCTATGAGGTCAGCATTCTCATCGCCAAACGCGTTTATCGAAAGCGTGCAGATGCCTAACCCTGCCCTTCGCTCGGTCCTCGTTGTGCTTGCCATGGCGCTCGGCGCTGCGGTGAGTTGGGCCCAAACGACGGAGGTACACGGACGGGTGTTTGACGCCCTCACCGGTGAAGCCTTGCCCTATGTCAATGTTGTGCTCGGCGCCGGGGAGAACGGCACCATGACGAACGCCCAAGGCCAATACACCTTGGAGACGGACGGACGTCCCGGGCGGCTCTCGGTCACGTTCTTGGGGTATGCCACCCAATCATTCGCTGTGGTCCGGGGGATTTCCCAGCAGATCAACGTCAGCCTCGAGCCCAAGGCGTTTGACCTCGGTGCAGCAGAAGTCCGTCCCAACAGGAAAGAAGAAAATCCGGCGAAGCCGCTCATGCAGCGCATCATTGAAGCCAAGCCCAACAACAATCCCGCCACCTTGGCTGCGGGTTGGCAGCGCATCCACAGCCGCATCGAGGTGGACTTCAACGACATCGACGAGGACCAGGCCGACGCCTGGTACTGGGGCGCATTCGGGTTCGTGTTTGACTACATGCACAACCACGACGACCGGAGTGCGTTGCCGGTGATGTTTGGAGAGATCATTGCCGAAGAAGAATGGCAAGCGCAGCCCAAACGCAAGACTTCCCACGTGCTGGCTTCCCAGGTGAGCGGGGACTTTGGTTCAGGCGGAGACCTGTCCGCTGCATCGATGAACGGCAGATTCCCGGAAATCAACCTGTACGAAAACCAGCTGTTGATGCTCGACCGGGTGTTCACCTCACCCCTGCACGACCGGGCGAACGCACACTACCGCTTCTACATCCTCGACACGCTTGATTGCGCAGGCCGCAGCACTTTTCACCTGGCCTTCATGCCGCGCCGCAAAGGCGAAATGACGTTTGAAGGGGAACTCTGGGTGGACACGTTGACCATGGCCCTCGCCCGGGTAGAGGCCCAATTGAGTCCATCGGCCAACATCAATTTTGTCCGCAGTATGGCATGGTCTCAATCCTATCGGCTCGTGCCGGGAGACACCGAAGAAAGCCGCTGGATGCTCGATTCCGATTCGATGGTCTTCGACATGAGCATCGCCGACCGCACGTTCGGTGCTTACCTGCGTCGCACGAGTTCCATCACCAATCAACGGTGGGCTGAATCGCGTCAGGGCACGTCCCTCGCCAAAGGCCGCACCATGACCTACGATTCGTTGGCCATCAAGCGAACGGAAGCTGATTGGACGCGTATGCGGACCGTGCCCTTATTGGATACAGAGGCTGGAATTTTTGAAATGACCGATTCCGTCATGGGCCTGCCCCAGTGGCGGTTCGTGAAAGGTGCCGGGTACTTCCTCGGTACCGGATTTGTGCTGGCTGGGCCGCTCGAGGTGGGGGCGTGGTGGTCCGCATACACCCAAAACCCCACCGAGGGCAACCGCTTCCGCTTGGACCTCCAAACCTCCAATGCCTTCAGTACCCGGTTCATGCCTGCCGTTTTCGCGGCGTACGGCACCTACGACCAGCGCTGGAAGGCGGGGGTGTCGGCCGACCTCATCTTGCGAAAGACCCCGCGCACAGAGGCCTACTTTGAAATCAAGCGCGATGTCGAACAGTTTGGAATGGCGGGCATGCTGGACCAGGGCGAGGCGTTCACATCGGCGCTGCGTACGGACACCGCCAACCTCCTTTCAGAAGTATTCCGAAGCGAAGCGTCCATCACCCACGAGTTCGGTTCGGGCTTCACGGGGTTTTTTGAGTGGCGGCACCGCCGCGTCGGAACGCAGGGCGAATGGGATTTCATCAGTCCCGAAACCGGCCTGTCCATAGACCGGCTCATCACCACTGAAGCCACGGGCGCCCTCCGCTTTGCCAAAGGCGAGCAATTCGTCGGTGGGGAATTCGTCCGCCGGAGCCTGGGAACGGAATGGCCCGTCTTGAACGCCACGGTCACCTGGGCCATGCCCAACGTGTTGGGATCGCAATACAATTACACCCGTTGCACCCTCGAGGGCTTCGACGAAATCCGCCTTGGCTGGTGGGGGCGATTGGAGTGGTTGGCCCTGGCGGGCAAATACTTTGGCACCGCCCCGTTCCCGTTGATGGAAGTCGTTCCGACCAGTGGGACGATCTTCATGACCGAAGAGGCGTTCAATATGCTGCGGCTTTTTGAATGGGTCACGGACGAGTGGGTCAGCGCAAACGTCGAATGGCACGGTGAGGGCATCCTCTTCAACCACCTGCCACTGCTCCGTCGACTCGAATTGCGGGAAGTGCTTGGAGCGAAAGGCATCATCGGCGGTTGGGACACCCGGCATGAGGCCCTGCTCGAATTGCCAGAGGGCACCACCGGCCTCAACGGCGCGTACTCCGAATGCAGCGTTGGCTTGGAAAACATCTTTGGCTTTTTGCGCGTTGATGGGGTGTGGCGCACCGACTTGCCCTTGGCCGATCCCGCCAGCCGAGGAATTCGATTCGGATTCTCCGTGGGCATTTGACGCCGCCGCGCCCTTATTTTAGTCCCATGAAAACACCCGACACCCCAGCAACCCTGCGCGCCGAAGGATTGGTGAAGCAATACGGCAAGCGCCGGGTGGTCGACGGGGTTTCCCTCGAGGTTAACCCCGGTGAAGTCGTGGGCCTGCTCGGTCCAAACGGTGCGGGCAAGACGACCAGTTTCTACGCGGTGGTCGGGCTGGTGCAGCCGGATGCGGGTCAGGTCTTCGTCAACGGCCAAGAGGTCACGGACCTGCCCATGTACAAACGCGGTCGGATGGGCATCGGGTACTTGCCGCAGGAAGCATCGGTGTTCCGGAAGCTCACGGTGGAGGACAACATCATGGCCATCCTTGAATTGCAGGCCCTTTCCAAGGCCGAGCAAAAAGAGCGGCTGGAGGAATTGATTCGGGAATTCGGACTCGAGAAGGTGCGCAAATCCAACGGTGACGTGCTGAGCGGCGGCGAACGCCGGCGAACCGAAATTGCGCGGGCACTGGCGACGGACCCGCAGTTCATCTTGCTCGACGAGCCGTTCGCCGGGGTCGACCCCATCGCGGTGGAAGACATTCAACGCATCGTCGAAAAACTGCGCTTGCGCGGCATTGGCATCCTGATCACCGACCACAACGTGCAAGAAACCCTGCACATCACCGACCGGGCGTACCTGTTATTTGAAGGCCGCATCCTCAAGCACGGCACCGCGGAAGAGCTGGCCTCTGACGAACAAGTGCGCCGGGTGTACTTGGGGCAAAATTTTGTGCTGCGCCCTAAATCCGTCCTTGCTGACTGAGCAAGCGCGCGACGTACTTCCCAATCACGTCGAATTCCAAGTTGACCCGATCCCCTTCTCGCAAGGTGTGCAGGTTGGTGTGTTCCCACGTATAAGGAATGATGGCCACACTGAATCCGTCGGGCTTGGAATCCACCACCGTTAAGCTGATGCCGTTGACGGTAATCGAGCCTTTGGGCACCGTGACGAATTCCGGATGTGTTTCATGGGCGAAGGAGAGCAGCCAACTGCCGTCCTCGTCTCGCACTTTCCGCAAGGTCGCCGTGGTATCCACATGGCCCTGAACGAGGTGACCGTCGAGGCGCCCCCCCAATTGCGTGCACCGTTCCAGGTTGACCACACTGCCCTTCTTCCACTGGCCCAAACTCGTTCGCTCCATGGTCTCTTGGATGGCCGTCACCACGTACGAATCGTCATCCAACTTCACGACCGTCAGGCACACGCCATCGTGCGCCACGCTTTGGTCGACCTGCAATTCGCTTGCAAACGGAGCAGCAACGGTGAAGTGTACGTTCGTTCCTTCGTGTTCCACCTTTTCAATCCGGCCGTTTTGCTCAATGATTCCTGTAAACATGTTATTCGCTTAGGGGTGCAACACCTCCCATCAGGTGAAGTTCACCGCTGAACCGCTCCTCGACCAAGCCCACAAGCCGGATCGTCCACACCCGTGCCGTGTAGTAGTACACCCCGTCCGCACACATCCCGCCTTCCTTGTGCATGCCGTTCCAATTCACATCGGGGTCGCTCGTCTGGTGCACCTCTTCACCCAATCGGTTGTAGATCCGCACGTCCACCGAGTCGATGAATTTCCATGGAAACGCTTGGAAGGCATCGTTGACCTGATCGAGGTTGGGTGTGAACACATTGGGCAAAAAGTAAAACGGGCAGTTGTCCGCGCACAGCGTGTCGCTCAGCGCACTTTCGTTCCGACGCAGGGTTCCGTCCGGTCCTGGTTGCAGGCTGTCCAACGCGGTCACAGCAAAGCACCCTGCGATGGTCCCACGTTCGCCCAGTTCGTTCCAGGTGTAGGTCAGCTGCGTAGGGTCGCTGAAAATTTCGACCGGCCTCAACGTGTCTCCAAGGGTCGGCGCCCAATACAATTGGTACGCCATGACATCGTCGGCACACCCGGCGATGTTGTCCCACGCCAAATCGTTTTTCTCGTCCACGCAATCCGATTCCATCGCGAAGTCCGGTGGGCAGGGCGGTGTGTAATCAAATGGCTTGGCGCATGCGCGTTGGCTCCAATTCAGCAGCGGTCCCGGTATCGCCTCCCCGTCGTAATGCCCAATGGTTTCTACTCGGTAGCAATACGTGCGGTTGTTAACGAGTCCCGTATCGGTGTAGGTCGGGGCGCTCGTGGTCGCCAGCCACTCGAACCCTGCATCGCCCTCTCGGTAGATGTCGTACGCATCGACCCACCACGGGAACGAACCCGAGATGGTCAGCGTCAAAGCATTGTCGTTGGGTTCCAGTGCCAACCAAGGGGTCTCCGCCGGAGCAGACATGCCCATCTCGCCCGTGGCGCTCACGCATTCCACGCGGTACGTCCAACTGCGGGTCTGGGTGTCGATGCCCTCATGGACCCAGGCCGTGTCCGGCGCATTGAGGAAGGCTCCAGGTGCCGTCTCGTGCAACAGGTTCAAATCCGAGTCGCCCTCAGCACCGCCCCACACTTGGTACCGGTAGGGACCTGGGAAGACCACCGTGTCAGCATCAGTGGGGGGCGACCACCGCAGCTCCACAGCCCCGTTTGCCTCATCCGTAGCATCAACGGATGCCCGGGTAATCACGGGGACGTCTTTGCGGATGGTCGCGCACACTTCGTTGCTGGCCATGGATTCACCACTGCCCGGCCACTCGGTCACCACGCGGTAACAATACGTAGCCCCAAAGGAGAGCAAATCGTCATCGACATAGGCTGTGGTTTCCAATCCCTCGACCGTCCCGAGGAACGTAAAGTCATAGGCGTCGGGAATTCCAGTCTCACACGCATGAGGCGTCCAGTCCAGTGAGTCCACGCGACGATAGATGTGGTAGCGGCCGGCGGCGGATTTCCAACTGGGCAAATCACCGGAGCATTCGTGTGGGTTCCATTCCAAAAGGATGGCATTGCCGACCGCTTCAGCTGCCGTCATCTCAGCGCCCGGGGCCACCACCCGGATTTGAAAGGTTTCCAGGTCCATCAACTGGACCTGTCCGCTGTTGTCTTCCGCCCGCACCACAACTTGGTAAGGTGCTTCGCGCACTTCTGTGCACTCCGGAGACCAGACGAATTGCCCGATTCCGGCCCCGAGGTCAGAGAAGTTGGCTGGATTTTCAACCTCAGAAAGCGGTCCCCCAATGGCATCCAAATCGACACTGTCTCCGTCTGGATCGGAGGCATTGACCAAAAACGACAAGAAGCTTCCAGCCACCACACAGGTATCTGGAATGTCAGCAATCTCCGGCGGCTGATTCGTGCACGACTCCACGGTGATCTGCATGTCCCGCACGACTTCACCCACCTTGATGAGCACCCCGTCCACATCGCGCCATTCCTGGATTCGCAAGGCCACGTTGTAAATCCCCGCGATTTGGGGAACTTCCCAGACTACATCACCGTACTCCGCATCAATGGTGAAGCTGTCGTCTTCGGGACTCACCTCGTCGGGCGGCACATAATCGGGAATGATGTCCGAGTCGAATCCCCGGCACGGTACGAGGTCGTAGGTCAACAGGTCCCCGTCAGGGTCGTGGGCACCGGGATTGTGAATCCACGGCTGGAACAGGCAGGCGTTTTGCTGAGCGGGGTTCAAAAGTTGAACCGAATTGTTGTGCCCCGCCAAAGGGTCAATGATCAGCAACGTGCTGATGGAGAACGGGACATCCACAGAGCCGGGGATGTTCAGCACGCCTTGGTTGCGGTTCGGGTCCTCCACCCGGATTTCAAAAATGCCGGGCCCGCCGTACGTGTGGTTGCCGCGGTACCGGTTGATTTGAATGTCATCGGGCAACAGCTGGACGGTTTCCCGTTCGAGGCTATCGATGGGCTCGTCCACCTCGTCTCCCCAGTACAAATACAACCAAGGGCGATCGGCAGGAGCGCTGGTTTTGGTGTACGTGGTGATCAGGATTTCGTAGGTCAGTCCCTCCACGTGCGAGTAGGTAATCTCGCCCGCTCGGTTGTGCGTCGCCTGCGCTGATATTGCCCAAAAAACAAGGGGCAGTAGCAGCAGTAATTTCCGCGCGAAAAACCGTTGAAAAACCATCTTGATGCAAGTTAGGACAAGGAAGCCAACCGTTAACTTTGGACCCACGAATGGCTTCCAAAAAAAAACCAACAACCATCGGATTCAGTTGCGGCGACCCCAATGGGATCGGTGCTGAAATCCTCGTCAAGGTGTTTCAAGACAACCGCATGTTCCGGGAAGCTACGCCCGTGTTCTACGGCACACCCAACCTGATTGAAGCCGCCATTGAGAAGGTCGGCGACCCCGAGGTCAATTGGGCCGTTGTCGAAGGGGCCGACAAGGCGAAGGCAGATCAAGTCAATGTGGTGAACATCCAAGAGGAACCATGGGATATCCAATGGGGCCAAGTGGACGGTGCCGCGGGCGACTTCGCCATGAATGCACTGGAAACGGTCGTGAACGACTTGGCGAGCACGAAGGTCGACGTATTGGTGACGTTGCCCATTCACAAGGAAGCCATGCGCCAAGGGGCCTTCAAGCACCCCGGCCACACGGAATACCTCGCAGACTTTGCCAACGTCGATGAAGTCCTCATGCTCTTGGTTTCAGGCGACCTGCGGGTGGGCATGTGCACTGGCCACGTTGCTCTGAAGGATGTATCGGCGATGCTCAGTCCCGATTTGATCAAGGCCAAAGCGCGGTTGATGCACGATTCCCTCTTGCGCGATTTTGGCATTGCACAGCCGCGCATTGCGGTGCTCGGCCTGAATCCGCATGCGAGCGACAACGGGCTCATGGGCGACGAAGAAAAACGCACCATTGCACCGGCCATCAAGGACCTCAGTGCGGAGGGCAAGTTTGTGATGGGCCCCTACCCAGCAGACGGATTCTTCGGCGCCGGCACGCACAAGCAATTCGACGGGGTGTTGGCCATGTACCACGATCAAGGACTCGGACCGTTCAAAGCGCTGAGCTTTGGAAACGGCGTGAATTTCACTGCCGGTCTGCCCATCGTACGCACCAGCCCGGACCATGGAACAGGATTTGACATCGCCGGACAAGGCATCGCGAGCCCCGATTCGTTGCGCGCAGCCATCTACATGGCCCGGGACATCCGGTTCAACCGCATCGACCACCGCGAATTGACAGCGAACCCCCTCGAGATCGCTCCACCCAAGCGCAAAGAGCGCTATTGAACCCGTTCCGGTCAGCTGCAAATTGGCCGGCAAATGAAATTTGTTCAATCGGGTTGTTGTAACTACCTTTGCACTCCCCAAAATGAGGAGGTTGTGGATCACTTGGCACCCTTTCGTATCCCGTTCGTGGGACTGAAGCCCGGTCAACACGACTTCCGAATGGAGGTGGATTCGTTGTTCTTTGAATCTTTTCCCTCTTCTGAAACCGATCAAATCACCGGTGAAGCAGAAGTGACCATTGACAAGCTCGGCTCGAAAATGGATTGCATTGTGCGCTTCAATGGCGCCGCCATCCTTCCCTGCGACCGCTGCCTTGGAGATGTTCAAATCCCACTTTCATTTGACGAGCGCCTGGTGGTTCAACTCGGCGAGTCGACAAATACCGAAGAAGAGATTTGGACGTTGGGACCTGAGTGCCATGAACTGAACCTCAGCCAGCCCATCTTCGAATGGATGCACTTGCACTTGCCCTCGCGCAGACTGCACGCGTCCGAAGACCAATGCGATCCTGCAATGACGGCATACTTGAACGGAGGCGGAACAGCATCGGACGATCCGGATGGGTCATCGGACGATGGGGGATCAGATGAGAACGACGGAATTGACCCGCGTTGGAATGCATTGAAAGACTTGAAATAATACCATCATGGCACATCCTAAACGACGCCAAAGTAAGGCCCGCACGCGCAAGCGCCGCGCACATGACGCACTGACAGCTCCCCAGGTAGCTGCGTGCCCAACCACTGGCCAACCCCACCTCTTCCACCGCGCCCACTGGCACGAAGGAAAGTTGTACTACAAAGGCAAAGTGGTGATGGAAAAGGCGGAAGCCTAACCCAAACGATTTGATGTCAGTATTGGCCGTTCGCGGCCAAAACAACGAAAAGGAGGCCCAGCGCCTCCTTTTTTTGTACCCAGTCTTCCACATTCCCACCGGAAGACCGGGATAAAAAGCCCTTTTTCGCATGATTCCACCCGCTATCTTTGGCGGCTATTCCAATCAAAATCAATAGCACATGCGCGCTGCCATTACTGCCGTAGCAGGATACTTGCCCGATGACGTCTTGACCAATGCGGATTTGGAAAAGATGGTTGACACCAACGACGAATGGATCCGTTCCCGCACGGGAATCCAAGAACGCCGAATCCTCAAGGACCCCACCAAGGCCACATCGGACATGGGTGCGGAGGCGGTCAAGGAACTGTTGGAGAAGCGCGGCATTGACGCAACGGAGGTGGACCTGATCATTTGCGCAACGGTCACTGCAGACATGCATTTCCCAGCGACGGCCAACCTCATCGCCGACAAAGTAGGGGCAGTCAATTCATGGGGATACGACTTGAGCGCGGCATGCTCCGGATTCATTTTTGCCCTGACCACGGGCGCCAAATTTGTCGAGAGCGGCCAATACAAGAAAGTCGTCATTGTCGGTGCGGACAAGATGAGTTCCATCATCGACTACACGGACCGCACAACGTGCATTTTGTTCGGCGACGGCGCAGCAGCCGTCTTGCTCGAACCATCTGAGGAATATGGAGTCATTGACCACAAACTCCACGTAGACGGAACCGGTGCTAATTTCCTCCGCCAAAAAGCCGGCGGATCATTGCACCCGCCCACGCACGAGACAGTCGATGCGAAGGAGCACTACATCACGCAAGATGGCCAGCCAGTGTTCAAGGCGGCAGTAAAAGGCATGGCGGACGTGAGCTATGACATCATGCAGCAAAACAACCTCGCCCCGGAAGACGTCGCGTGGTTGGTGCCGCACCAAGCCAATTTGCGCATCATCGACGCCACCCAACGCCGCATGGGTCTCCCCGCCGAAAAAGTGATGATCAACATCCAGAAATACGGCAACACCACCGCAGCGACTATTCCATTGTGCTTGCGCGATTGGGAATCTCAATTGAAAGCTGGTGACAACATCATCCTCGCTGCCTTCGGTGGAGGATTTACGTGGGGAGCCGTATACCTCCAGTGGGCGTACAACAGCTGACACAACCCAGACCCTTCCTTCAAACCGACCAATTAAAACTGCCTACCTTTGGCCTTTAAATTGTCATAACCATGGACATTTCTGAAATTCAAGACCTGATCAAGTTCATCGCAAAAGCCGGTGTAACAGAAGTTGAGATTGAGAAGAAGGACTTCAAGATTACCATCAAGTCCGAAATGCCGAAAAAGAAAGGCGCAGCTGCCGCAGCAGAAGCGACCATTCAAGTGCCGGTACCGGTAGCCACCATGCCTGCAGCGCCCGTGGCCCCTGCCGTTCCAGCAGCCCCCGCGGCAGCCCCCGCAGCAGCCCCCGCTCCTGCGGCGGAAGCCCCTAAAGCCGCTTCAGACGAAGACAACTACATCACCGTGAAGTCGCCCATGATTGGCACCTTCTACCGCCGTTCTGCTCCTGACAAGCCTACCTTTGTGGAGGTTGGGTCGACCGTCGGCAACGGCGATGTGCTCTGCGTCATCGAAGCGATGAAGCTTTTCAACGAAATTGAATCGGAAGTCAGCGGCAAGATTGTCAAGATCCTCGTGGACGACAACAGCCCTGTAGAATACGATCAGCCACTTTTCTTGGTGGATCCTTCCTAAACATCCTTCACCATGTTTAAGAAAATCCTGATTGCCAACCGCGGGGAAATCGCCCTGCGCGTGATTCGCACTTGCAAGGAAATGGGCATCAAGACCGTTGCTGTGTACTCCACAGCCGACGCAGACAGCCTGCACGTGCGATTCGCAGATGAGGCCGTGTGCATAGGTCCACCCAAAAGCGTGGATTCCTACCTCGCCATTCCCAAAATCATCGCGGCTGCGGAAATCACCAACGCCGACGCCATTCACCCAGGTTACGGATTCCTCTCCGAAAACGCTGAATTCTCCCGCATCTGCAGCGAGAACAACATCAAGTTCATCGGGGCGAGTCCGGAAATGATTGAGGCCATGGGCGACAAGGCTTCGGCCAAGGCTACCATGAAGGCCGCTGGTGTACCGACCATCCCCGGCAACGAAGGCATCCTCGAAAGCTTGGAGGAAGCAACCAAAATCGCCAATAAAATTGGCTACCCGGTCATGCTGAAGGCCACTGCTGGTGGCGGAGGAAAAGGCATGCAGGTGTGCCACGATGACGAAGGCCTCGCCGAAGGATGGGAATCCACCCGCCGAGAAGCCGGAGCGGCATTTGGCAACGACGGCATGTACATGGAGAAATTCGTGGTCGAGCCGCGTCACATCGAGATTCAGGTGGCCGCCGACCAACGCGGCAAGGCATGCCACCTCTCTGAGCGCGATTGCTCCATCCAGCGCCGCCACCAGAAGCTGGTGGAGGAAACGCCTTCGCCTTACATGACCGACGAACTCCGTGAGAAAATGGGGGAAGCGGCCATCAAAGCGGCAGAAGCCGTGAAGTACGAGGGCGTAGGCACCGTTGAATTCTTGGTGGATGCCAACCGTGATTTCTACTTCATGGAGATGAATACGCGGATCCAGGTGGAGCACACCATCACGGAAGAAGTCGTCAACTACGA
>CALKYI010000115.1 GCA_938003665.1 uncultured Flavobacteriales bacterium | reverse complement strand
TGCGCGACATCGCCTTTCCCGAGCACGATCCGCAGATTGCCGTGACCTTCATGGCGCGGCCCGTAGCGGACACCTTGGTGGCCCGTGCACACTCTTCCGCGGGCATTCTCGACTCCATCGGAAGCAAGCGCATCAAAGAAGCTATCTATACCCTGGAGGAAGCGTCGGGTTCGAGCATTACCTGGGGCGGCGAGGCTGATTGGGTGCAAGGGCTTGGGCACGTCTTGACCGACGTGGATCTAGCCGACGGCAATTGGACGCTTACCGTGGAAGCTCCGGAATTTGAAACGGTGACCGCCGCGCAGGTCATGCCGCCTCGCATCGACAGCACAGGCAGTTATGCCTATGCGTACACGGCCGCTTTGGAGGATGAATTCGTGGATGAAGATGAATTTGGAAACACCTACCTGACGCGCACCATTGATCTCAGCTTGACACTCCCCGACCGCGTAGATGCTGCCGATTACTTTTTGGTCCGGGCGCAAAAAACCTTCAACTGGGAAGAGTTCGAAGAAGAGGAAGGAGCAGAATTCGGTGGCTATGTGGTGCTGAATCCACGTGTGGAAGACGACCCACGCATCGTGTGGAACCAACTCTGCGGTGGGTACCTCATCCAGGACATCGACGCGGTAGAAGCGCTCAACGGCCTCCCCTTCCAACTGTTCCAAGAAGCATGGGGGCCGGACTTGGAGGGCGTTTCAGCCGAACCGGTTGTGCTTGAGGTGTGTGCGATTTCCGCCGAGATGGCGCAGTATTACGAGCGCCTGGATTTGATTGACAACCCCTCCGGCGGGCCGCTGTTCACGGAGCCGGTGCTGGCGTACAGCAACGTCAGCAGTGGGTACGGGTGCTTTGGGCTCTACACGAGCAGCACCCTTCCTCTCACTTTTGAATAGCCGTACCTCAGAGAACGATGATGCCCATTGCGCTCATCGCTCCGTACAAACCACCCACCAACAGCATAGAGAAAGCTGCCACCAATCGACGTCGGCGCTGCATCTGCAACACTTTGGTGAGGTGTCCTTTGGAGAGGTTGCGCAGCTGTTGGCTGAGCCGATGATCGCCGTTGCGCAATGCCGCTTTCGACTGATTCACCAACCGCCAATACACCTTCCATCGGTTGGTGATTCGCATTTGGTACTGCACTGCTTTGGGACCGCAAATGAGGGTAATGACCCCCAACATCAAAAGGAAAAACGTTGAACTCATCATACTTTTGTTTACGTAATCCCATCCAAAAGGTTGCATTTTAGGTGTTGATTTTCAGCGACTTAATTTCTTTTTAGCCCAGTGGAAGACCTCGTGATTCCACCTTACCTTAGGGCCCCATGACAACCCCTCGCATCCCCAAATTTTTGACCCTCATCGGCCTGGCCTTGGTCGTCGCGGGCATCGCCTTCAAATTGAACCACCTGATGGGTGCCGAGCAGGTGTTCAATGCCGGTGCTGCCGTGTTGATAGCGGGACTGGTGAGTTGGGCTGTGGCCGTCGTCCGTCAGAAGAAGCAGTAGGAGAACCTCTGCTCGCGTTCACGGGTTATGATTGAATGCTGCCCATTAAACCGGACGACCTCAAAAACGCAGGAACCGACCTCGATCCCGAAGTCATCGACCGCATCATCGAAATGGCGTGGGAAGACCGCACTCCGTTCGAAGCGATTGAGATGCAGTATGGCCTCAAGGAAAACCAGGTCCGCGCCATCATGCGCAAGCACATGAAGCGCAGTTCGTTTCACATGTGGCGCAAGCGCGTCAAAGGCCGCACCACCAAGCACCAGAGCAACCGCAACGGGGACATCAGCCGATTCAAAAGTTCGAATCAAAAGGGATAAAAAAACCCCCAGCGCCGTTGCGCCGGGGGGCTACTAAACCATCGAATTTAAATCCTGCTTAAAATCCGTAGTTAACTGATAGTTGAAGGTTCGGGAGCACTCGACCGTATCCCGGTGTATCCGGAATGGCCTCCATGACCTCCATGTTCACATCCGTCCCAGTGGCTGTAACCACCGCGCCCGATGTATGAAGTCCCCCTAAATCAAATCCAAACGTAAAGCCCTCCACAGGGCGAGACCCAAATCCCACACCAACATATCCGACTGGGTTGTCACCGTATCGGACGCTGTATGTGTGGTTGGCATTGTTCACGTCTTCCAACGTGCCTTCGATGCCGCCAATGCCAATTCCAACGTTGACACGGAACCAGTCGTATTCGCTGAAAGGTCGGTGGTTGATGAACACGCCCATCCAATTGGTCTCGCCAGTACCTGAAAAGGTTGATCCGGCGATTTCTTGGTCCCAAGGGTTGTCACCAGAAAATGCACCAATGCCCACGTTTATGGTGGTTTGAGCGGACAGGTTGTGCGTCAAATTGAGCGAGGGGCCAAACGGGCTAAAGCCCAAGCCAACGCCATAATCAGCGAATGCCTTACCGGCGTCTTCTTGTGCCGTTGCGAACGCGCACGCGGCAGTGAAAACGGCTGCCAAAACTGAGGTAGAAAATTTCTTCATGATGAAGGGTTTTGATGTTGCAGCAAGGTTGGTCTCAATCGTGTCTTCAAAACACGCACCGAAATTAGTACTGAACAACCATTTGTGATAAATATCACTGTCATGAAAATGTAAGATGCCTTTCTTCGCAGTCATGAAGCACATTTCCATCATCGCCCTTCTTGTCGCTCTTGCATCCTGTTCCCAATCACCTGAGCCTCCCGTCCTG
>CALKYI010000114.1 GCA_938003665.1 uncultured Flavobacteriales bacterium | reverse complement strand
CCTGGCTCGTCGAACGCCACCGCGAATTTGAAAGCCATTGGGAGCGCATCGGCTCGGCGTGCCGGCATGCCTTGAACCGCCAGCGGTTGGAGTTGCAAAACTTATCACGTCTGTTGCACATTCAAGCACCGGCCTTAATCGAGCGGCACCGACACACGCTGCGTGAGATGCGCAGCACCTTGGCCCGCGCGGGCGCTCACTCGATCGAGAATGCAGGGCGCGAACTCCGGCACAACCAACAGCGGTTGCGCAACGCCTCCTCTAGGCACCTGGCTGAACAGAAACTCGCCCTCGCCCATTTCAAGCGAACGCTCGACGCCATCGGACCTGAAAAAACCATGCAGCGCGGCTTCATGCTCCTCGAACGCAATGGCGACGTGGTGTCGCGAGTGGCAGGGATCAGCGAAGGCGAACAGCTACGCATTCAAGCCAGCGACGGCCAACTCGATGTGACCGTCAACAAAGCAGCCCAAAGGCCCACTTCATCGTAATTTCGCACCATGGCAAAGAAGCAACACCCGGCAGTAGACGTTCCTGAGAAATTCGACGACGCACTCGAAGAGCTACGCGGATTGATGGAATTGCTGGAAAGTGACGACATCACCGTCGACACGCTGACGCAAGCGATTCGCCGAGCAGCCGTTTTGTTGAAACACTGCCAGTCTCAATTGCACGCAACAGAGGACGAAGTCAAAGCCCTGATGGAAGAACTCGGGGTTCAATCCAATGGAACCCCTTCCGAAAGCGATTAACGCTGCTTGCTCAATTCGTCGAGCAATCCTTTCGCTCCTTCTTCGGAGATGTCCTTGATGTTCTCGGGCATCTCGGTACCGTTGCCTTTCGCAGCCACCATTTTAGCCCGGAAGGAACCCACCAATTCTTTGTACGTGGCGTAGCCTTCGCACGCGCTTTGCTCTTGGCTCCAAGCGCTCAATTCTTGAGGGGTGCGGGTCTTGGACATGCACGAAGATGAGGCCTTGGCCAACTCTTGGGTCCACTGCTTGGCGCTCCAGCTGGCGTTGTTTTCATTGCCCAAAACCGACTGAAGTGCCGTATTCATTTCCACCAAGCAATCGCATGCATTCAAATCTGCCGTCTCGTCAGTCGTAACAGCCGAATCCGCTCCTCCTCCACAGCTCATCAAAGCCGCCACAGCGATTGTGGCAAAAAATCCAAAAGTCGTACCTGTCTTCATGGTCCCGTAGGTTTTCCGTTTTACTTTCTCCGTAAATATACCGCGGTTTCAACCGCAGCGCCAAACCAAATGAGCAACCGAATCACCCGCATCATCAACGCCCAACGTGTCAACATGGGCGGAAACTGGATCGAACAACCCCTGCCTCATCCGAGCCTTGAACGCGTGGGGCCCTTTTTGCTCATTCACCACTGGCAGGACGTCTTACCCGGCAACCAAGCGAGCGACGAAGTGGGTGTTGGTCCGCATCCGCACCGCGGCTTCAGTCCCGTGACGTGCATCTACTCGGGTTCGCTGCGCCACCGGGATTCGCTTGGCACCGACCACATCGTCTACGCCGGCGGCACTCAATGGATGGACAGCGGCGCGGGAATCGTCCACAGCGAGCGCCCCAGCGATGAATTGGCCGAGCAAGGAGGCCTACTCGAAATGATTCAGTTTTGGATCAACACGCCCGCGGCTCATAAAATGGACGCCCCCCGGTACCAGCCCTTGCCGAAGGAATCCACTCCTGCATGGGACGACGGCGGTTGGCGCATTGACCTGGTCCAAGGCGAGTGGAACGGTAAACACTCCCCCATTGAAGCCCACCACCCCATGCGCATTGCCAACCTCTCCAGCGACCAACCCGGCGCAACCGTGCACATTCCCGTACCTACTGATTGGGTTGGTGTGCTCTATGTTTTGGACGGAAATGCTACCCTCGATGGGCAGTCCATCTCCGGGCGGCAGATGGGCTTGGTATCGGCGGGAGCAGCTGAATCCATTGAACTCGTCTGCTCTGATGCGGTGCGCATACTCATGCTAACCGGAGCCGAGCTGCACGAACCTGTGTTCAGCCACGGACCGTTCGTCATGAATACGATTCAGGAAGTCCAGCAGGCCATCTTCGATTACCACGACGGCAAGATGGGCATGCTCGTCGAATGAGCTGAGGAATCAGTCTTCTGAGGTGACGATGATGCGCTTTTTGATGACGCCGTCCTCGCCTTTCTCCACCCATTCGTTGACCGAAGTCTCGGTCATTTCGACGTCGACCTCGACTTCTTCCCCGTTTTTTACCATGTGCACCTGACCACCGGGAATGGCAAAAACGGTGTCCCCTTCAAAATCCCCTTCTTCGAGGGACTTGACAATCACTTGAACTTCACCGCTGCCACCGAGGGCTGTCATGTCGCCTTCGCTCATGTGCTTCAAGACCTCAAAGTGCCCGGCAGCCATAGGAGGCTTGGGGCCGGTCACGCGACCGAGAATGAATCCGATCATGGTAAATGCGGCGGCTACGAGGAGGATGGTGGTGTTTGAATTCATGGTTTTGTGTTGGGCTAGTTCTCAATGAAGGGTTAACTTTCAGGTCTCACAAAGCTAACGAGGAGATGATGAATCCCATGCGTACCGCGGCCTTGATTTTCTGCCAGCTGATTTGGTTTGTTCCGAACGCAAAAGCCCAATTGCCGGAAGGAGAAACCATCGCGCACCTGTGGAACGAAGAAGTCTTGGAGGGGATCCGCAACGATTTTGCGCGCCCCACCGTGCACGCCCGCAATTTGCTGCACACGTCGATTGCGATGTTCGACATCTGGGCAGCGTATGACGATGGACCAACGGAAACCTTTTTGCTGGGTAAAACGTGGGCAGGATACACCTGTCCGTTTGAAGGGGTCGACATTCCGGATTCTGAGGAAGCGATCCTCGCTGCTCGTGAAGAAGCCATCAGCTACGCCGTGTACCGCATCATGACCCACCGATTCGGCGAAACACCGGACGGGGAAATCACCATGTTCAACATAAACACCCAGATGGCAATGCTGGGCTACGACATCGGCGTGACGTCAACGGATTACCAAAACGACGGTCCGGCAGCCCTCGGTAACTACGTCGCCGAACAAGTCATCGCCTTCGGCCTGCAAGACGGAGCCAATGAAGCCGAGGGATATGCCGCCGATTGCTACGAACCCATCAATCCGAACATCCAACCCGAGATGCCGGGCAACCCCGACGTCATCGACCCCAATCGGTGGCAACCGATTGAGTTGACGCTGTTCATTGACCAAAGCGGAAACGTGAGTACCGACATCCCCGAATTCGTCGGTCCGGAGTGGGGGGAGGTGGTGCCGTTCGCTTTGGATTCGGCTGATCTTGACCTGTTGGACCGCGACGGTTGCACCTTCCATGTATGGAAAAACCCCGGGGCGCCGGTTCACTTGGATTCGACCACTGTCGCCGGAGGACTGGACGATATGTGGAAATGGAACTTCGCCATGGTTTCTGTTTGGTCATCCCACCTTGATCCTACGGACGGCGTGATGTGGGACATTTCGCCGGGCAACATGGGCAGCGACGGCAGCTTTGCTACCGATGTGGCTGACTTTGAAGAATATTATGACTTCTTCGAAGGCGGCGGCATCCACCCGGGCCACCCCGTCAATCCCCATACCGGGGAGCCCTACGAGCCACAGATGGTGCCACGCGGAGATTACGCCCGCTGCTTGGCCGAATTCTGGGCAGACGGACCCGATTCGGAGACACCCCCGGGCCACTGGTTCACCATCTTGAACGAAATCATGGAGTACCCGGAATTCGAATTGCGCTGGCGCGGACAGGGCCCGTTGCTCGATAAGCTGGAGTACACCGTTAAAGCCTACCTCGCCCTCGCCGGTGCCATGCATGATTCTGCTGTTGCTACCTGGAGCGTGAAGGGCTACTACGACTACACCCGCCCGGTTAGTGCCATTCGTTACATGGCCGAAATGGGCCAGAGTTCGGACACGACCTTGGCGAATTACCACCCCTCAGGACTCCCCATCATTCCGGGCTACATCGAAGTGGTGGAAGAAGGCGACCCGCTCACCACGTGGAATCCGGACGCAGTCGGAGAAATGAAGGTCTTGGCATGGCGTGGCCCCGATTACGTGGAGGTGCCGTTCATTGACGAGGCTGGTGTGGGTTGGATTTTGGCCAAAAACTGGTGGCCGTACCAGCGGCCGTCGTTCGTGACGCCGCCCTTTGCGGGCTACGTGAGTGGGCACTCCACCTTTTCACGCGCCGCCGCTGAAGTGTTGACCCTTATGACAGGCAGTGAGTATTTCCCAGGAGGACTGGGCTCCTTCCCGGTCACCATGAACCAATTCTTGGTGTTTGAAGACGGACCTTCCATGAATTTCGAGTTGCAGTGGGCGACGTATTATGATGCCGCCAACGAGAGCGCCTTGTCCCGCATGTGGGGTGGCATTCACCCGCCAATGGACGACGGACGCGGCCGGCAGATCGGTGTGGAAGTGGGCATTCAGGCGTTTCACTGTGCAGAAGGCTACGCATTCCCCGAGTGGGCGGAAGGCTGTGGCGGCAATGGATTCCTGCCCGGCGGATATTGCCCGGGTGACTTCAATGCCGACGCCGTGGTCAACGTGGGCGACTTCCTCTTGTT
>CALKYI010000113.1 GCA_938003665.1 uncultured Flavobacteriales bacterium | reverse complement strand
GGGTCGTAGATGATGCTCGCACCGGCTCCACCAAGCGTGTAGCTCGCACGAATGCACAGTGGAAATCCGAACTGCTGGGCCGCTTCTTTGCCTTCGAGGAAACTCTTCGCCGTGGCTTGAGGAGCCATCGGAATGCCCATGGACTCCATCAGGTCGCGGAAGCGCTCGCGGTTCTCGGTGATTTCGATCGCATCAATATCGACACCGATCATCCGCACATTGTGCTCCTTCCAAATGCCCATCTCATCGCATTGAATGCACAGGTTCAACGCCGTCTGTCCCCCCATCGTTGGCAGCACCGAATCAATGTTGGGGTGCTTCTCCAGGATTTTTTCAATAGAAGCTGGTTCCAACGGCTCGAGGTACACGTGGTCCGCCATGACCGGGTCGGTCATGATGGTCGCTGGGTTGGAATTGATCAGGATGGTTTCGATGCCTTCTTCGCGAAGGGAACGGAGGGCTTGGGATCCGGAATAATCAAACTCACAAGCCTGTCCAATGACAATCGGTCCGCTGCCAATGAGGAGAACCGATTTGATGCTTTTGTCTTTGGGCATTTTTTTTTTACCCCGCTCACGCTAGGTGAACGGGCGGCAAATTTTCAAGACCGTTTGGGACATTTCCGGGCACAAAATTACACGCGGCTTTTCATCCCGGCGAAAAAAGTCATTCACAATTTCCACGCGCTATCCACATTGCGCCCGACCTTTGAATCATGGAGTTTGCAACACCCGAGGAGCAGGGACAGCGGTCGATTATCGAAAGCGAGGGCTGGGCCATTGAATACGCTGTCTGGACGACCGGCGACCTTCCGTCTGACGAAGTCCCGGTGGTGATCGCTCTTCACGGTTTTGCACGCCCATTGGAAGATTTGCGCGCCGCCCACCATGCCTGGCCACAGCCGCACGCCATGGTCTCCATCCACCTACCGCACCACGGAGGGAGCGGCCCCCTTCCGGGAAGCGGACCGGATGATCGTCCGATGGACCCCGAGGTGTTCAACCGCATCATCGACGCCATCATTTCCCTCGAAATTCCGAACGCCGGAAACCGCACCTTGCTCGGCTACAGCATCGGAGGCAGGATTGCGCTGGCGCTTTTGGTCGACCGTCCTGCAGCGTGGAACGATGTCGTTCTGTTGGCTCCGGACGGGTTGAAGCAATCGCCATTTTACGCCATCACCGTCCACACCCGCTTGGGACGCTGGGCGTGGTTTTGGATGGACCGGCACGAGCAATGGGTGTGGAAGTGGTCGGATGCTCTGCTCAAGTGGGGCTTGATCTCCAAGCACTTGCACGGGTTCATCTATTTTCACTCCTCATCGCACGCCATGCGCATGATGGTCTGGAAAGGCTGGAGGGGCCACCGAGCGTGTTGGCCAGGGCACAGCGCCATCAAGGCTGCCCTTGAACAGGTGCCACGTGCCACCCTTGTTTTTGGGGAATTTGACAAAATCATCCCGTTGGGCAACGCGAAGCGGCTTCGGCGCATGACCCGAGACCAGCAACACGTCACGTACCAAACCGTCCGATCCGGCCACAACTTGCTCAAACCCGAAACGATGGATGAAGTTGTTCGCTGTATCTTCGGTTCATGAGTTGGCTTAACGACCTACAAAACGATCAGCAGACCGGACGCAAGCGTCTGGCCGCTTTGCTTGATCCTGATGATTTGCCAACCGGTCGTGATTGGACCCGATTCATGGATGGACTGAATGCCTCTCCGATTACCGACATTTTCGTTGGGGGCAGCCTCCTCATGGCGCGCAACGTCAAAGACATTTTGCATTCACTGCGCGCCCATTACAACGGGCGGGTGACCCTGTTTCCGGGGAGTCCTGAACAGGTAACACCCGGTGCCGACGCGGTCCTCTTTCTTTCCCTGATCTCCGGTCGCAACCCCGATTTGCTCATTGGCAGACACGTTGAGAGCGGAATGCGCATCCGTGAAATGGGGATGGACGTGGTTCCGACAGGCTACATGCTCATCGGCGATGGTCCATTGACTACTGCTGCCTACATGAGCAACAGCCTGCCCATTCCTTCGGCCAAAAAAGAAATCGCAGTCGCTACGGCGGTCGCTGGTGAAATGCTTGGCCTCGGCGCCTTGTTTTTGGACGCCGGAAGCGGGGCACAACAATGCATCTCCCCCTCCACCATTCGCGCCGTGCGCAATGCTGTGGATTGCCCCCTCATCGTCGGCGGAGGCATTGGCGATGCTGCAGGCATTGAAGCGGCCTGGCAAGCCGGTGCCGACCTTGTGGTCATCGGACACGCCATCGAAAGCCGGCCCTTTCAGCTGGATTGGTTGCCGCACCCTGAGGCGTTCAGCATACAGTCCAATCCTGCTGAAGAGCAGCTTTAACCCAGCGCGTTCAGAACGAGAATTCCAGGGCCACGAGGCCGTGGCGTCCCGCCTGCGGGTAGACGTAGACCTCCGAAATTTCCTCCCCGCCCCATTCGTAGAAGTAGGCCCAACCATTCGCGCTGTACTGGGCATCCAAGAAGTTGCGGAGGTATCCGGAGACGGCCACGTAAGAGCCGTTCGGGCGGTTCCACATCCAGCGGACACGCGCGTCGTGGACGTTGTACGCATCCAAAGAGCGCACATCGCTCGAGGTATTATCCAAGTACTGCTTCCCCACGTGTCGGGCGGACCATTCGAGCAAGCAGGTAGATCCCACCCCGTCTTCGTTCAGGCGATTGACCGCCTCCCAGGTCACGACACTCGAAGCCGTGAAATTGGGCGAGAAGCTGATGTCCGCCGGTTCCATGTCCAAACCGAACCCGAATTCGGTGATACGATTCTGAGAAGCGGTCACGGTGCTGTACCACTGCAGCCCGTTCATCGGACGCCATACATTGGTCCACTCCAGTCCTGCTCGGTAACTGCTTGCGACATTTTGGCGAATTGGCGACCCGACGTCGTTCAGCGCCCCGGTGAGCACAAGTTGGTTTTCGTATTGCATGTAGTAGCCCACGGCCTGCATGCTCCATTCTGGTGTTGAGATTTCCCATCCCAATTCCAGGTCCGTCAGCTGCTCCGCCTTGGGGTAAGCCACGGTGACTCGGTCGATGAAATCGTTGCGAACAGGCTCTCGGCTTCCGTGCGCGACAGAAGCAAAGACCCGGCTGCTTGGGTTGAGGATGCAGTCGAAGCCGAGCTTGGGGTTGATGAAGGTCATGGCCGTATCGACATACAAGGTGCGTAGGTCGTTATCGGTGCCGTTCACGGTGTAGCCCACTTGGCGCACTTGCACTTCGCCTCGGATGTTGACCTTGCCGTCGGCCAGGCGTTGGTCACCGCTGATGAATCCGTATTGATCCGATTTCTCACCGAGGTTATCGTAGTAGCGGTGTTGCGGCGAGAGGGATTGTCCACCGGCCTCCATCCAGATGGGATTGCCAAAATGTTCACCTGCGTACTGAAAGGCCCCCAATCCAAACTGGATGCCGCCATTTTCGAATGCGCGACTGCCTTGGAGGATGCCACCGAAATAATCATTGTCCAACCAGCGGCGGCGGATGACATTTGAAGTGGTGATGGTGTCCTCAAGCGTGACCACAGGCGTTCCCCCATACAGGGCGATGTCATCGCCTTCCTTGTACTGTTCGTAGTAGCCGGCACCCGCCGTGTAATGCACGGTAGCTCCCAAATCCCAATCGCCAACACGCTGACTCGCATGCAGCTGATGGTGGTCCTGGCGGTAATCGTCCACTTGATCGGCGTAGTTGTAGTAATTGTGCTGGCGTCCTCGGGCAATCAAATCTTCAATACGAGCTGAATCAGCACCGTAACCGTATTCGTACGAATTGGCAGCCCACGCCCAAATGGAATCGGCTGGCGCATCCAATCCAATGCGGGGAACGCCGTACCATGCCTGTTCGGTGCGTTCGTGGCCCAGCATCGCAGAGTACGCCAACTGACCGGAATCCCAGCGGTAGCCGAGACCCAGTTGCATGCTCGACAGGTCACTTCCCGACCGGTCCATGTACCCCTCCGACAAAATGCGGGATGCACGGCCCTCCATGTAAAAGCCCGAACCAATTTCCCCAGTGCTCCACTGCGCCATGCTGCGCAGCGTACCAAACGAGCCGCCCGAGAGCACCACTCGGCCCCCGGCCTCCTCGTTGAATTCCATGGTTTGAATGGCCACCGTAGCACCAAACGCCCCAGCGCCGTTGGACGAACTGCCTACTCCACGCTGGATGGTCAAATTATCGACGCTGCTGGCCAGGTCGGGCAGATCCACCCAGTACACTTGGTGGGATTCCGCATCGTTTAGGGCCACCCCGTTGATGGTCACATTGATGTGGGTCTGGTCCGATCCCCGAATGCGCATCGAGGTGTACCCCACCCCGGCACCAGCGTCAGAGGTGACGACCAATGAGGGCGTAAACCGCAACAAGAAGGGCATGTCCATGGAGGCGTCCCGCTTGGCGAGCTCTACGGATCCAACCGTTTGGGTCGGGAAAGGTGCGCGCTCCGGTGCCTGAATGGCCGAAACCGTTGCCGGCAACAGTTGGACGGTTTTCAAAATGGAGTCCACTTCTGCAGTGGTGCTCACTTGTGCGGCAACAGGCCCATTGAAGGCCAAAGCAAAAATCAAGGCGATGGGGAATCGATTCATCGTTTTCAGAGGTTCATTCAACAAAAACGACGCAAGGGGGCACAACCCCAATTCAGGCATGCAAGCCTGGCTCAGCTCCCCTACCGGGATTATCCGGTCAGGTTATGAGGGTATGTTCTCAGCACTCGGAATCGAGGCACCCCTGCGACGGGACAAATGTACGTCAAATCTGTATCTTGTCGCCATGGAGAACGAGCGACTGGACCAGCTGTTGCGTGCTGCGCTTGAGGCGGCTGCGGCCGGCTCGGCGGTGCTCCTCCACCACCTCTCCCACCAAAACGAACGCCTCGTGATTCGAGCCAAGCGCGACGGAAGTCCCGTCTCGGCCGTGGACATCGAAAGCCACACGGCGATCCACAGTGTATTGGCTCCGCAGGGCATCCCCATCATCAGTGAAGAAGGCGAACTTCCTCCTTTCGCAGAGCGGTCCAAGTGGCCAATATTTTGGCTCGTTGACCCCCTCGACGGCACCCAGTCGTACCTCGATCATCGCGAAGGGTTTGCCATCAACATTGCGCTTTGCGATGCCTCCGGGCCCATCTTAGGCGTCGTCGCCGATCCATTGTCAGACCGAATTTTCGCTGGCACCTCGTCCCAGCCACCATTCACGGTTTCACTAGGTGACCTGAACACGCGGCACCCCATCGTCGCTCAACCTGCGACCCTGCCGTACCGCCTGGTCACCAGCTGGAATGAAACCTTGACCAAAGAAGAGTTGCTCCCTCCCTCTTCGAATGCCGATTCCTTTCACATGGAGGCTGTCAGTGGCGCATTGAAGTTTTGCTTGCTGGCAACCGGTGAAGCGGATGTTCATGCGCGCAGTGCCTCGTACATGGAATGGGATTGCGCGGCAGGCGATGGCCTCCTTCGGAGCATGGGCATCGTAGTGCGGGATCGCGCAACCAACCAACCGCTCTCCTACAATTCCATGAGCCTGCGCGTGGGCAACCTCTATGCTTCTCGATTGTGAGGCTTAGCGATAAGCAGTATCGACCTCAAAATTTTCATACAAATCGAGGTAGTTGATGTACCGCTCCTCGGCGATTTCTCCTTCCTCAACGGCTGAACGGACCGCGCATTTGGGCTCCGAACGGTGCAGGCAATTGTGAAATTTGCACGCGGGGAGCTTGGCAAACAGCTCCGGGAAGTAGTGGTGCAATTGGTCCCGTTCGAGCTCCACCAGCCCAAACCCTTTGATGCCCGGAGTATCCACCAAGTAACCGCCTTCGGGCAAGGCAAACATCTCGGCAAATGTCGTCGTGTGCTTGCCCTTCTGGTGCGCACTCGATACGTCGCCTGTTTTCAATTCAAGGCCCGGGAGCAGGCGGTTGATCAAGGTGCTCTTTCCCACTCCGCTGTGACCGGAGAGCAGGTTGATGCCTGCCGAGGCAAGCGCTGCCTTCAATTCGTCCATGCCTTCCCCCGTTTCAGCGGAAGTACGCAGGGTCGTGTACCCGGCTCGATGGTAGACTTCCTCGAGGTATTCGAGGCGATGCATGGCCTCTGCTTGGCCGTCGTACAGATCGCATTTGTTGAAAACCAAGGTGGTCGGAACCCCATAGGCTTCAGCGGTCACAAGGAATCGATCGATGAAGCCCGTGCTGGTTTCTGGGCTGGCCACGGTGACGACAAGAAAAGCCCGGTCTAAGTTGGCGGCGACGATGTGGCTTTGTTTGGACAGGTTGACCGAACGGCGCACAATCGCGTTCCGGCGTTCCTCCCGCTCCACAATCAGCGGCGGCTCATCCTCGCCATGGAATTCAATGACGACCCCGTCGCCGACGGCGAAAGGATTGGTCGAACGGTCGCCTTGCAG
>CALKYI010000112.1 GCA_938003665.1 uncultured Flavobacteriales bacterium | reverse complement strand
TTGTGCGAAAGTGGTAAATTGGTCCGAAAGAAACCGACCATGCAGCATTTGAAAACCATCCTGTGGGCGAGTGTGCTCGCCTTATTTATCGCGGGCTGTGCCGCGTCTTCTTCGTCCACGCGTACCAAAGGCGGACCTACACATGTCGCCTTGGAGACACAATTTGGCACGATGACCATTGAGTTATTCGATGACACTACTGCTCACCGGGAAAACTTCATCAAGTTGGTCGATGAGGGATTTCACCGGGTGATCAAGGATTTCATGGTGCAGGGCGGTGATCCGAACAGCCGGGATGCAAAGGAAGGTGCTCGCTTGGGTATGGGCGGTCCCGGTTATACCATCGAAGCGGAGATGGATTCGACCCACCTGCACCTCAAAGGCGCCCTCTCTGCCGCACGCCAAGGGGACCAAGTCAATCCCGAAAAGCGAAGCTCAGGCAGCCAATTCTACCTCGTGCAGGGAAAAACGTACACGGAAGACCAGTTGGCCAATTTCGAATCGCGCATGCAGAAGAACCACCCGGGATTTGCCTACACCGAAGAGCAGAAGGCGGCCTACGCCTCAGCAGGCGGCACCCCGTTCCTCGACATGGAGTACACCGTTTTCGGACAGGTGATCGAAGGATTGGACCTCATCGATTCCATCGCAGCCGTGCGCACCGCGCGCGGCGATCGTCCGATTGAGGACGTATGGATGCGCATGCGCATCGTGGATTGAGCGTAGGTCAGTGCAAGATGATGCGCTGGCGCACTGCCGGGGCATCTTCGCTTTCGCCTATCAGCAGGTAATGCCCACGCGGTAAGTCCGCCACAGAAACGGAGGCCCGGAATTGGCTCTGTATCCAGGATGCGACGGTACGGCCTTGCATGTCGGTGAGCTGCCACGCCGTGTTCAAGGCGTCGGTTTCGATGGTCAAGCTGGAGCGGGCGGGGTTGGGATACACCAAAAAGCCGGTGCTGCCGTACGCTGAGACTGTCGAAGCGACCTCGTTGTCGGAGTGGCTACCGAGTGCACTGTCCGGGCCGTCGTAGTCGACCGGCTCGTCGTCGTCCGTGGTGTCATCGTCTTCCTCCTCCTCTTCTTCCTCCTCGGGCTCCCAATCGATCTGACAAGCCGTGTAATTCTGGCGGAACATCATCAATTCCTCCTCGTTGTTGACGTCCATGAAAAACGACGTCACCCAATCCGCTCGGATTCCCACCGTGCCGTCGCAGTTCAATGCGATGAGGCCGAAGGGACGCTGGAAGAAGTTATTGTAAATGGCGTTGTCGGGATTGTCTGCGTACATCGTGAACGGCAGGTCGTGCTC
>CALKYI010000111.1 GCA_938003665.1 uncultured Flavobacteriales bacterium | reverse complement strand
CTCGACATATGCGACGAGATGTTGACGCGCATGCCGGCGCAAAATGTGCCGCTGAGCCGTGTGCTCATGACCGTCCAAGGCGTGTTGATGGAGTTGTCCGTAAGCGATTCGCTTCCTGGTCGCACCGTTTATGACTTGTCGCCTGAACGCCGCGCCCGCGCTCAGGAATTGGCCAAGCAAGTGACACGGGACTTGTTTGATATCCAAAAGGACGCCATCAATTACTACTACTCCCTTGACGTGGACCGGTTCCAGTCGGTCAAGCAAGAGCGCCGAATTGCCAAGCAGGTGGCAGACGTGATGGCACAAACCGCGAAGTTGTACATGCCGGATGACGCTCTGGGCGCAGAGCTTTCACAGGAATTGGAGTCACTGGAGGCCATGATCGCAGAAGCGGAGTTACGTATGGCCAACCTGGGTTCGTTCGAATTCTGATGGAGCGACCGGTGCGGCTTGCGATTTTGGCGTCGGACTCGGGGAGCAATGCCGCGTCCATCATGCAGCATTTCGCTGACGCGGCGAATGTGGAAGTGGCGTTTGTAGGGTGCAACCGTCCTCCTGAACGAGCCGGTGTCTATGAGCGCACGCGGGCCCTCGGATTGGAGACGACGCGCTTCACCAAATCGGATCTCGTTGAAGGACGGCTTTTGAAAACACTCCAAGATGCGCAAATCGATTGGGTCATCTTAGCGGGTTTTTTGATGCACATGCCGCCGGCGTTTGTGCAGGCATTCACCGGTCGCATGCTGAACATTCATCCCGCCCTTTTGCCCAGATTTGGTGGCCAAGGTATGTACGGGATGCATGTGCATGAAGCGGTCATAGCGGCTGGAGAAAAGGAGTCGGGCATGACCGTGCACTGGGTCACCGAAGCGTACGATGAAGGCGGCATCGTTTTCCAGGCCTCCTGCGAGGTGAACCCCGATGACACTCCTCAGGACCTCGCCAATCGGGTCATGCAACTGGAACACACGTATTACCCGCGTACCATAGCGGCTTGCATTGAATCCGTGAACGCATAACATGGCACATGTAACCATATACACAGACGGCGGAGCGAGCGGAAACCCCGGTCCGGGTGGATAC
>CALKYI010000110.1 GCA_938003665.1 uncultured Flavobacteriales bacterium | reverse complement strand
TCAATTACTGCCATGGCGATGTATTGCGCGGTACGAAATTAAGGCTTCCCAGATGACTTGCGCATCGATTGTCCAACGATAATCACGAACGTATGTGAGCAGCGCGCGTTGCCTCGCTCGATCGCTCATTCCCTCGGCTCGTTGGAAAATAAAATTGTTCGAGGGGTGAGCGTGTCCCTCCAACGAATCGTTGTAGCCCACCCAGGTCGACGCGCCCATCAGCACCTCTACTGCAGCGCCCAGCCAGTCGCTCTGCTTTCGCATCATAAAAATTGGGAAGGCGAGCAAGACCGCTGCAGCCACCACGGCGTCTAAGGTGCGTTTGGCGCGGCGTGCCCGCGGCTTGAAAATGGCACTGTTCCATTCGGTGATGGCGCCGCGCTCCGGACCGCCTGCCCCCACAATTTGCCCATCATCGGTCCAAGCAATGCGGAAACGAATGTGTTTATTGGAGACCAGGCTCATGGCGCGGATCATCTGACCGGCAGACACCTCGCGACCACTCATGATGACCTCGTTGAACTGATGCACACGAATGGCATCGCTCAAACTATCCAAACCGCCCAGCCATTGCACGCCATCGTCAGTTGCATCGACGACTGTGCGATGAGTGGACAAGGCGTACACCGCTCCAAATGCCACCGGTTCGAGCACGTCGTGCGTACGAACCAGGTCTTGCATGGCCATCAAATCGGACGGCCCGGAGATGTACAGACGCTTCGGGGTGGACTCCCCAGCCCCTGCGCCAAATCGGGTGAAAATCGCTCGCACCAAGGCAATGACCGCTGCGACCAATCCAGCGCCGAATAAAAAGATGGCCCGGCTGAACCTTAGGGATTCCGGCAGCAAGCCGTAAGTCGCCAGCAACACAACCGTTCCGATGATAACCCCTTTGGCAACGGCGTTCCAGCGCCACGGTTGATCATAACCGCCTTGCAGTTTGACAGCAGCCAGCCACACCAAGGCGTAGATACCCGTGGCAGGTAGCGCCATGTCCCAGTCGTATCGGATGTCCTGCCAAGCACCGTATTGCTGTAGGAAAAGAATCAAGCCCGCCCAAGAGAGCAACCACTCGACCGCCGGAAGCGCCACGGACTTCGATACCCTCGATGCGATGGCCATAGCAGCCCGGAGGTAAATTGCCAATTGAATGACCCGATGCATCGCGCGGCCACCGCGGCCACTAAAGTGGGTGCGCGCAAAAATTTGCATGGCGCGGTAAAACACCAGCACGTAATTCAAGGAACCCTTTTTCGTGCTCTCTCCTTTGTAGTGCACAATCGATGTACCGGCAAAATAATGGTTCTCATACCCCCCTTTCATCAGGCGCCAGCTCAAATCGATGTCCTCTCCGTACATGAAGTACTGCTCGTCCAGCAATCCCACCTCGTCGAGTGCCGACGCGCGCATCCACATGTAGGCTCCGCTCAAAATTTCGATGGGCTGGGATGCGTCCTTTGACAAATTCCCCAGGTAATAGCGGTTGAGCCGAGCAGAACGGGGAGCCAAGCGGTACAGCCCTGAGATCTTCCAAAAGGCAGCGCTCGGGGTTGGGATTCCGCGCTTCGATTCCGGCAGGTAGCGGCCGGCACCATCGACCATGGGAACGCCCAATCCGCCCAAGCGAGGCCGAGCATCGGCGTATTCCAAGGACTTCAACAAGGTATCTTCCTGAATAATGGTGTCCGGGTTCAACAGCAACACCCAACGGCCCTTGCTCAAGCGAATGGCGAGATTGTTGACTTTTGAAAAGCCCAAATTCTCTTTGGAATCGATCAAATGAACTTCCGGGAACTGGCGCCGAACCATCGCACAAGAACCGTCCACTGAGTTGTTGTCGACCACAAACACCTCTGCTGCATAGCCCGCTTGTTCCAACACTGCAACGCCCGCTCGCACCGAGAGCAGGCACTGGGATAGAAAGTGTTCAACGTTGTAATTGACAATGATGACCGAAACGTCCACGGCTTGAAGTTAGGAGGTATACGGTAAGCGCTGCTTCAGGCTCTGCACCAAGGTGGCTTCGTCGGCGTGCTGCAGATCTTCACCCACCGCCAAGCCACGAGCGATGGCCGTGACTTCCACCTCAGAATTGGCCAATTTTCGAAACAGATAAAACGCCGTGGTCTCCCCTTCCATGGTCGCCGGCAGAGCAAAAATGACCTCGGTGCGCTGGTCGGTATCGGCGGCGCCATGCTGCTCAAGTCGCTGAACAAGCGTGTCGATGTTGAGGTCGTTGGGGCCGATGCCGTCCATGGGGCTGATCACGCCTCCCAAAACGTGGTATTTGCCGCGGTATTGCCCGGTTGATTCCAACGCCAGCAAATCCCGAATGTCTTCCACGACACAGACCAATGCTTCGTTGCGCGCAGGATCGGCACATATGGAGCAAACCTCAGCTTCCGTCAGGTTGTGGCATTGCCGGCACGCATGGATTCCTTTTTTCATCGCCTGAAACGCTTCGGCAAAAGCGTCTACCTGTTCGTCAGAGCGGTTCAACAGGTTCAGCACGAGGCGCAGCGCGGTTTTGCGGCCTACACCCGGCAGCGATGCCATTTGGTCAACAGCCGCTTCAATCAACCGCGAAGGAAGTTCCATGGTGCAAATTTACAGGCGGTTGCTCATCTTTGGGGCATGACTCCAACGACGGTTCTCCTGATTTTCTGTGGATATGTTGCGGTGCTGCTCCTAGTCGCTCGGCTGACAGCGCGACAGGGAGCTCAAGACGGAGAGGCGCATTTCTTTGTCGCCGGCAAAAAGGCCCCCTGGTACGCGGTCGCTTTTGGCATGTTGGGGGCTTCGCTCAGCGGGGTCACGTTCATCAGTGTCCCCGGCTGGGTGGCCTCGCAAGGGTTTACCTACATGCAAATGGTGCTGGGCTACTTGGTTGGGTACGGTTTCATCATGGCCGTGCTGATGCCGCTGTATTACCGGATGGGGCTGACCAGCATTTACGGCTACTTCGAAAGCCGCTTCGGCCCGAAAGCCTACCGCACGGGCGCGGCGTTTTTCATTTTATCGCGGACCATCGGGGCCGCCTTTCGGCTTTTTCTCGTGGCGCTGGTGCTGAAGCTGTTCATCCTCGAACCGCTCGGATGGAGCGCATCGTCCGGAGCGGCGTTGGATTGGGGGTACGCCGTGGCAGTGTTGGTCATTTTGGGCGTGATTTGGGCCTACACCCGACAGGGGGGACTTGGCACCATCGTCTGGACCGACACCCTCCAAACGGCTGCCATGCTCGTGGCCGTGGCCTACTCGGCCTATGCGATTACTACCGCTATGGATTGGTCTTGGGGGGAAACAGTAGACCACATCCAATCGAGCTCCATGGGCCAGTGGTGGGTATGGGACGACTGGAAGGCCCCCAATCATTTCGTCAAGCACTTCACTGCCGGTGCGTTCGTGGCGACGGCCATGACGGGCATGGACCAGGACATGATGCAGAAAAACCTCGCCTGCAAAAACCTTCAAGAAGCCCGTTGGAATATGGGCAGTTTCTCCCTCGTTCTAGTCGCGGTAAATGTCTTGTTCTTGGGGTTGGGGGTGCTGCTGTATACTTGGGCCGATAGCCAAGCTATTGCCATAGAGCGAGCGGACAGCCTGTACCCCACGGTTGCGCTGGGCGGCAGCTTGGGATGGGGCTTGGGATTGGTATTCCTCATTGGCCTGCTGGCCTCGGCATTCAGTAGCGCCGACAGTGCCATGACCGCACTGACCACCTCCATTTGCGTGGACCTGCTCGGAACAGAAAAGCAACCGACGGAGCAGGCCACTGCGGTGCGCAAGAAGGTCCACCTCGCCGTCGCCTTGGTCCTGTTTGCCGTGATTTTGGCGTTCAGCGCCGTGCAGGATTCGAGTGTGGTCTCGGCGATTTTCACAGCGGCGAACTACACGTATGGTCCCATTCTGGGGTTGTTTGCCTTTGGTTTGGTCACCAAGAACCAACCGGTTGACCGCTGGATTCCTTGGGTGGCCGTGGCGAGTCCGGTTCTATGTTATGTGCTCGAAGCTGTCCTGAAATCGAGTTATGGATTTAGCTTCGGTTTTGCCCTGTTGCCGGTCAATGGGTTACTCACATTTTTGGGGCTTTTGCTGTTGACGAAAAAGCGGTGATTTGTGCGATTGGGACAACAGCCCTGTGAACACGGGCTGTATTTTTGTGCTTTCCCTTTTAGACCCCAACAATTCTCATGGAACAGCGACCTTCTCAACTGCTCAACCGCCTCTCGGAATCAGCGACCATTGCCATGGCCCGAAAGGCCACCGAATTGAAGCAATCCGGTGTCGACGTCATCTCCCTTTCCCTCGGAGAACCGGATTTTGACACCCCAGAGGTGCTCAAACGAGCAGGGATTCAAGCCATCGAGAACAACATCACGCACTACACGCCGGTACCGGGGTTGCAGGACGTGCGTGAAGCCATTTGTGCAAAGTTCAAGCGGGACAACGGGCTCGACTTTACCCCTTCGCAAATCGTCGTCTCCAACGGCGCCAAGCAGAGCATCACCAACGTGGTACTGACGCTTGTGGATCCCGGCGAAGAAGTCATTTTGCCTGCCCCATACTGGGTGAGCTACGCGGACATGGTGGCTTTTGCTGGTGGTACCTCCAAAGTGTTGCCGACATCCATCGAGAACGACTTCAAAATTCAGCCGGATGAATTGGAAGCGGCCATCAACGACAAAACCCGGTTGCTGATTTATTCATCGCCCTGCAATCCTTCCGGCTCGGTCTACACACGAACGGAAATTGAAGCGTTGGCGGAGGTGCTGAAGCGCCACCCCCACGTCTACATCATCAGCGATGAGATTTACGAGCTGATCAACTTCACGGACGGCCACTGTTCGATGGGCACCATCGATGAACTCAAGGACCGGGTCATAACGGTGAACGGCGTTTCCAAAGGATTTGCCATGACAGGCTGGCGCCTCGGCTACATCGGCGCACCCGAGTGGATCGCCAAGGCGTGCTCCAAAATTCAGGGTCAAGTCACCTCCGCACCTTGCAGCATTGCCCAAGTAGCAGCAGGTGCAGCCGTGTCGGAGGACCCTTCGATTGCCGACGAAATGAAGTCGGCCTTCCTGTCTCGTCGTGATTTGATGATCGACGGATTGAGTTCCATTCCTGGACTGAAGGTGAACCGACCCATGGGGGCGTTTTACTTGTTCCCCGATGTCAGCGCTTTGTTCGGCAAGTCGAATGGCGATCGCACCATCGCGACTGCAGAGGACTTTGCGATGTACCTCCTTGAAGAAGCCCACGTGGCGACGGTGGGCGGGGGTGCCTTTGGAACGCCTGAATGTATTCGCCTCTCCTACGCGGCCTCTGAGGCGCAATTGAAGGAAGCCCTTGCACGGATTTCGAAGGCCGTTGCAGCACTTCAATAAAGCCCGTTCGCTACCTTCGTAAGATGGAAGCGCTCCACGCTCTTCAAAATACCCACCAGGTATCGGTGCTCGTCATCGGCGACGTGATGCTCGACGCCTACCTCGTCGGCCAGGTCAACCGGATTTCTCCCGAGGCCCCTGTGCCCATTGTCGACGTTCATCAACGGGACAAGCGGTTGGGCGGAGCCGCTAACGTGGCCAAAAAAGTAGTTGCGCTCGGTGCGCAAGTGCAGGTGGCTGCGACGGTTGGTAACGATGCCTCTGGGCAGGAAATCCAACGATTGTTTCAAACCCAAGGCATCGGAACGGCCGCTTTGGTCGAAGTGCCGGGCCGTCCCACCACCGTCAAAACGCGCGTCATCAGCAATGGACAGCAGCTCTTGCGGGTGGATGAAGAGCAAGCGAGCGAGTTGGAAGAGCCGTGGACGGCTGAACTGATTGCCCGGTGCCAGGACGTCATCGACAATGAACGCATCGACGTTGTCATTTTCGAAGACTACGACAAAGGCACGCTGACCCCAACGGTCATCGAAACGGTATCGGCGCTGTGCCATGAGAAGGGCATCAAAACCACCGTCGACCCCAAATTTCGAAATTTCGACCGCTACCGGCATGTGGACTTGTTCAAGCCCAATTTGAAGGAAATGCGTGAAGGGCTCAGCATGGCCATCCACAAAGAATCCGATTCGAGTTTGGCCCAAGCCGTGCAGCGCATGCACGAGCGTTTGAAGGCGGCCATCTCAATGGTGACGCTCAGCGAACGCGGCGTTTGCTTTTACGCCCCGGACCATTCACAAGATTTCCAGCGCATTCCCGCTTTTGAACGGGAAATCACGGACGTCAGCGGTGCAGGCGATGCGGTCATCGCTGTGGCCTCCGTGCTGCTTGTCTTGGATGTTCCCGTTTGGCAGATTGCAGCAGTCGCCAACCTCGCTGGTGGATTGGTCTGCGAAAAGGTGGGTGTCGTCACCGTGGATCGCGAACGCCTCCAAGCGGAATGGGAAACCCACGCAGACGCCATGGCGGCATTGATGAATTCGAAATGAACTTCCAAGAATTTCGAGAGCGGATCAACGTTGGGCTGTACCAATCCAAGGACCGCGTCTTGGGTGGATTGAAAGTCCTCAACCTGCTCGTCTCGGCTTCTGCCCTGTTTGTGCTCGCCTTGTACTACGGCTTCCCGAACGAATCCGAAACGGCTGCCCAACTCTTGGGCTATGTCAAATTCAGTTTTGGCTTTTACGTCCTTCAGTACATCACCCGCCTCCTGTATGATTTCCAGCCGCGTGATTTTTTGCGGCGCACGTGGTTCGAAGCAGCGGTGATGGTCGTTTTGGTCATTGAGGGTGCCAGTGACCTCTTTACGGGAGAACTGCTTATAAGTAGGTTTATCCAATCATTTGGATTTGACTCAATATCAGATTTTTACACAATTTTCATACAAGGCTACTTCTTCACCATTGTCCTGGCGGAATTGCTGCGTGGTGGACGGGTATTGCCGCGAATCCGACTGAACCCTGCGGTCATCTTCATCATGAGCTTCTTGGGGTTGATCACCATCGGAACGGTGTTGTTGATGCTTCCAGAAATGACGGTCCAACCGGGGAGCATGGGATTCCTCGATGCCCTGTTCACATCGACCAGCGCCACTTGCGTGACCGGTTTGATGGTTGTGGATACGGTGACCTTTTTCTCCTTCAAGGGCCAGGTCGTCATCCTGGCCTTGATCCAGTTGGGCGGCTTGAACCTCATTGCCTTTGGCTCGTTCCTCGTACTCGCCTCGAAGTTTGGGCTGGGCGTGCGGCAGCACGATGTCATCGAAGACTTCGTCAACCGCGATACCTTCAACGCCAGCTCCGGGTTGCTCGGCAAGGTGCTGATGTGGTGCTTGGCGATTGAGGCCGGAGGGGCGCTCATCATGCACATGACGTGGGGTGACGCCTTGAACGGTATGGCCTCGGGTCGTCAATGGTTTTATTCCGTGTTCCATTCCGTTTCCGCCTTCAACAATGCGGGCATCTCCCTTTTCACGGACGGATTGGCGAATGCCGCCATAGATAGCCACTACGGCTTGCACTGGACGGTGACGGTACTGGTCTTTTTCGGAGCCTTGGGCATGGTAGCCATCTTTGATCTGTTCGATCCGGTTCGCCTCCGTGAGCGAATGAGCCAGCCGTGGAAGCACATTGGTTTTGCCACCAAAATTGCCCTCTACTTCTCCTTGGGATTGGTGGTCTTTGGAACGGCTGCTTTCTGGCTGCTCGAAGCCGACGGTACCCTCGCCGGCATGAGCCCGTTTGGTCAACTCACCACCTCCGTCTTTCAAAGCGCAACACGCACCAGTGGATTCAATACCGTGGACATCGGGGCAGTTGGGGTGCCGATGTTGTTCCTGCTCATCATCTTAATGTTCATTGGTTCCTCCTCGAGTTCTACGGGGGGTGGCATCAAAACTTCCACGCTGTCCATTGTGATGGCGGATGTTTGGAGAACCGTGCGCAACCTCGACCATGTTCAGCTGTTCAAGCGAACTGTGCCCGAAGTTTTGCGCTCCAGAGCCTATAGCGTGCTCCTCTTCTTTTTGGTCGGAAACACCGTCGCCATCTTCCTGTTATCGATAACGGAATCGCACAGTTTGGCATTTAATCACCGCACCTTCCTCGACCTCATTTTTTAAGAAGTGCGCGCCTTTTGAACCGTGGGATTGAGCACGGGTATTACCGCCATGCTGAGCCCCATGGGCAAGGTCATCATCATGCTGAGCATGTTTGTGGGGCGTGTGGGTACCCTCACCGTGGCGTATGCGCTTGGCGGGCGATCGGTTCAAACGCACATCAAATACCCAGAAGGCCACACCATGGTCGGATAACACATGGGAACAAAAATCACCCCGTACACCCAGCCTGAAGAGGAATCCAAGAAAGCGCAAGTGGCGCGCATGTTCGACAACATCGCGCACAGCTATGATTTTCTCAATCATTTCTTTTCTCTTGGCATTGACGTGCTTTGGCGCAAAAAAGCCATGCGCATGCTGAAGGCACACTTGAACCCTCAGCCATCGACGAACGAAGTGCATTTGATGGATATGGCCACAGGAACCGCCGATTTTGCCCTTGAAGCCATGCGTTCCGGCATTCCAAACCTGCGGGTCACGGGGGTCGATATCAGCCCCGGTATGCTGGCCATTGGCCGCAAAAAAGTGGAGCGCAAAGGCTGGACGGATCGGGTGCAATTGATTGAAGGCGACAGCGCGGAATTGCCGTTTGAAGACGGGAGCTTCGACGGATACACCGTGGCTTTTGGCGTGCGCAACTTTGAAAAGCTAGAAGCGGGCTTGACCGAGATGCACCGCACTTTGAAGCCCGGTGGTATGGGCGTTGTACTGGAGTTTTCAAAGCCCACCCTGTTTCCACTCAAGCAGATTTTCCACTTCTACTTCCACACCCTTATGCCAGGAGTCGGCAAGTTGGTGTCGAAGGATGCGGCCGCTTACAGCTATTTGCCCGAAAGTGTGGAAGCCTTCCCCGAAGGGAATGAATTCCTGCAAATCATGCAGAAGTGTGGCTACCGCCAATGCAAAATGCAACGCCTGACCGGCGGCATCGCGAGCATCTACACAGGCCTCAAATGATCATCCGCGTCTCCCCTTCCACCTTGCGTGGTGAAGTACAGGCCCCGCCTTCCAAATCCGTGATGCAACGGCTAGTGGCCGGGGCCTTGCTGGCAGAAGGGACGAGTACGCTGCACAACATCTCCCAATCCGATGATTGCACCGCGGCTTTGCTGCTGGCTGCGCAACTAGGGGCGGAGATTGAGCTGGACGAACAAAGCGTCCGCATCACCGGTGTCGGTGGCAACCTTCAACCGCGTACGACGCAGTTGACGCCCGGCGAATCCGGCTTGGCTGCCCGCCTCTTCACCCCCATTGCAGGGATGGCCGATATACCGCTCGAAATGGTAGCCGAACGTTCGTTGCAAGGACGCCCG
>CALKYI010000109.1 GCA_938003665.1 uncultured Flavobacteriales bacterium | reverse complement strand
TGCTGCTGTGCTGAATACCGATTCGGCATGTTGACGGAGGTCTGCCGCATGGAAAGGTGTGCCTTGAGTTGCCCAAGTGCACAGCACGTCGGCGAGTGCAGATTCGTCCTCGGAGGCGATGAGCGCTCCGCGGTCCGGAGTCAAATGTTCGCGGATTCCGCCTACATCGGTTGAGAGTACCGGAATGCCGCTCGCCCACGCTTCGGGGATGACACACGGAAAGTTCTCGTACCGGCTGAACAGCACCAATGCGTCGGCTGCACGCATGCGTTCGGCGACTTCGTTCAACGTGATTTCACCGGCAATTTCCACGCGATTGTCCAATCCCAATTCACGCGCATACGCACGGTGCGGTTCGGGGTCGCCGTCGCCGATGCTGCTCACCCGCAGGTTGTCGCATCGGTCCAACGCCACCTGCACCCCCCGGAGCAATCCACTGATGTTTTTCTGGTCGTCGCGCAGTGAGCTGATGTGGAGTGCATGGAATGTCCCGGTTTGCGACGTCTTCTCCACCGGGTGGAAAAGCTCGGTATCCACCACGTTGGGAACCGTGGCAAAGCGACCATCGATGCCGAACGCCTGCATGCTTGAAGCCAAGTCATCGGAGACGGGGCAAAGGGTGGCGGCGGCGCGTCCCGTGGCGCGCATTGACCTTCGACGCCAGAAGGGTACCGCCTGCCGTTGCTCTGCATGGTAGGCGGTCCAATGTTCGGTCAAAACGAGCGGAATGTTCCATCGGCGGGCCAACGTGCGCGCGGCTTTCCCAGCGGGGTAGGCCACGTGCAAATGAATGAGATCAAATGCGCCGGCGTCTTCAGCGGCGCGAAGCAAGGCGCGGGTGACCTGCCGTACGATCGGCTTGCGTGCTCGGAAGTAGAAAATACGCTCGGTGTAAGTGCCGCAATCACGCACCGTATTGGCCGGGACGACCTCTCCGGCCGGCACCGCTGCGGCGAACCAGACTTCACCGCCGTTCAGCGTCGAGATGGATTGGATGTGCCGTTCCACGAAGTTGCCCAAGGTGCCGTGCACCGCGCTGGGGTACCAGCTGGCAATGTGCAAAATACGGGGGGCGGTGGCGGAGGTGGCAACCATGGGAACCAAAGGTCGCAAGGATTTGGTTAAACCATAACGCGCCCCCTTCGTCTTTATTGAAGGAATCCCGTAACTTTAGAGCATGCTCCGTATTTCATTGATTTTCATTACGCTATTGGGAACAGCCGCGGCCGCCTGGTCGCAAGCTCCTACGTTTCACGCGGACATCGCACCGATCATCTACCAGAATTGCACGGAGTGCCACCGCACTGGTGAGATTGGGCCGATGCCTTTTACGACGTACGAAGAGGTCAGCGAATACAGTTCATTTATTTCATACGTAACGGCGACCAAGTACATGCCGCCCTGGACGCCTGATCCGGGTTACTCCACGTTGCGGGGCGAGCGGTTTCTCACGGAGGAGCAAATCGAATTGCTGGCCGAATGGCACGAGGCTGGGGCTCCGGAGGGTGATCCCGCAGACAACCCCGGACTCCCCGATTTCCCAGAAGGAAGCCAAATTGGTGAGCCGGATTTGACGCTGACTATGGAAGAAGCGTATGTCCATGGCGGTGACATGTTGGACCAGTACCAGGTGTTTGTGATGGAAACTGGCGTAACGGAGGAGACGGAAATCCGTGCGGTCGAAATTCGCCCGGGCAACGCCGCCATCGCTCACCATACCCTCATTGCCTACACCGAAAGCCCCAATTCGATTGCAGCGGCAGAAGCCATGGATGCGGCGGATCCTGCTCCTGGTTACGAGAGCTTTGGGGATTACGGAGTGAACGTGGAGGACTTTTTGTTTGGCGGTTGGGTGCCCGGAGCGGAGCCGACCGAATTCCCAGCGACCATTGGGAAGAAGATCGGTCCCGACGGCCGACTCTTGGTGCAGATGCATTACGGCCCGACTCCAGTAGAGGAGACGGATGTGACAGAAATCAACTTGTTTTTTGCCAATGAGCCCATCCAACGTGAGGTCGAGTTGGCCATGATGACACCTGAGCATTTGCCCGAGCCTTTCTTCATCCAACCCAATGAGGTCAAGACCTTTCACGGCGTTATGAACATCCCGCAGGACGTGAGCGTCTTGAGCGTGACCCCGCACTGCCACCTGCTGGGGCAGTCGTGGGAGGTATTTGCCGTATCTCCGGATGAAAACGACACCATCCCATTGATTTCCATTCCCGAATGGGATTTCAATTGGCAGGGCATTTTTGGTTTCCCGTCCTTGTTGCATGTGCCGGGCGGCTACAAGATGCACGCCATCTGCACCTACGACAACACCGCGGACAATCCGTACAACCCCAACGATCCGCCGCAGTGGATGAGCTGGGGCGACCTCACAGGCGACGAGATGTACGTCCTGTTCTTCCAGTTTGTCGAATACATGGAAGGGGACGAAAACATCACGCTGTCGACGGCGGATGAAGACACGCGCATCGTCTACCAAAGCGATGTGCTGTTCCCGGCGTGGCCCAATCCGGCGCGCGCAGGGCAGGAGGTGACGGTGAGCTGGCACCTGAATGAGCCCGTGGAGATGACCCTCGAGCTGTTGGATGTTCGGGGCCGAGTGGTCGATACGTGGTTGCCCATGCAGTCGTTCCCGCGCGGACATCACCAGCGATCCTTTGTGCTGGATGCGCTGCAATCGGGTACGTACTTCTACCGGCTGACGACGGCCGATGGATTGGTCCGTAGCCACACGGTTCAAGTCGTGGATTGATGTGGCAGGTGTGGGTGTTTTTGGCGCCGCTGTGCCCGATTTGCCAGGACTACACGTATTACCTCAATGCGCTTCACGAACAGTGGAGTGCTGCTGAAGAGCCTCAGGTGGAACTGATTGGTTGGTTTCCGAATCCTACCGTTACCGATGAAGCCATCGCCGAGTTTGCGAATCGCTATGCTGTCGATTGGGAATTGGCGCGTGACACGATCGGCTGGTCGGAGGCGGTGGGCGCGCAATTCACGCCTGAAGCGGTGCTGGTGAGCCCGGACGGTGAGGTGGTTTACCGGGGCCGCGTCAACGACCTGTACTACGCGTTGGGCAAGCACCGATCGACGCCGCGAAGCTCGGATTTGGCGCTCGCCGTTGAGCAAGCATTGGGTGGTCTACCGGTGGTGCCAGCGGAGACCGATGCGATCGGTTGCCCCATCCAAAGTCGGATTTCTTACCATCCTGATGCAGGTGGTCAACGCGTTCACCTTGGTGAGTTTCTGCAACTGCACGATTGAGTCACAGTTGAAGGTTTCTTTGGTCGCGTGCGAAGACTAATTGTGTTGAGATGCGGAAAAATCGCGAGAAGGAATTTTAGAGCACAGTGTTTGTTTAATGCTGTTTTTGGTTGTTCGGGCGATATAATCGATTGATTTACAGACATTAAAGTAATTATACTTTTTTGTATCTTAAAGGG
>CALKYI010000108.1 GCA_938003665.1 uncultured Flavobacteriales bacterium | reverse complement strand
CAGGTGAGCTGAGATCAAAGTACTGGTGAAAGGTAAGTGTGCGAGGTGGATGCGGTGAGAAAGTGAATAAAAAACATGCACGTGTTGGTCAAAACGTATTTAGTCGTTCCTTTCGAAGAAAAAAGATGAAAGACATACTCGTTGTTGCGATGCTGAGAGAGGGACAATTCCCAAAATTCATGAGTTTCATGCAGTCTGATGAAGGAATGGCTGAACGGAGGAAAATTGCGGACTTGAGCAAGACCATTGGATCGGTCTCGCCAGACCAACGTAAAGTCATGTTCAAAATCGCAGTCCACGACATGGATGCATTGCATGCATTTTTGAATGGTTCCAATCAAGTGTCAAAACCTGTATTCGATGCTGTGATGGAGAGCTACGAAATCTATGAGCTCAATCAGGTTTGAGATCTGATTGAGAGTCAGCAACAAAGAAGGCGAGCTTAGCTCGCTTTTTTTCTGTCCATTAAAACCCGTGGTCCAGCCGCTTGATGTCACCATTACGTAAATAAATTGTGACTGGCATCACAAATTGAAATCGATGCCCTATCATCGCGAAATATTTTTTTCTATAAAATACATCAGTCAACTCAGTTTGTTGGTCTTTATGGTCCTCAACTTAAATGACCAATCCTGGGTGAATTTTGACTTGACCGTCCCAATGGATAAGGCTGAGCCTTTTAATACAAATTGGGCGGAATTCATGAACACTGAGACCGGAAAGGCGCTCCCTATGTGTTTCATGAGCCAACATGAAATGGGGGCAGCAACGCACAATACGTCCATTTCCTTTGTTTCGGACGATGTAACTGATTTGGCGCCGCTGTTCGATTATCAGGCGATTTTTCAGAATCCTGATTGGATGAAAATGTGGGCATGGTTTGGCATGAATGTCGAGCCTACCCGCCAGCAAACAGGCGTTCGCTTAATGGGGTCAACGGAGAAAGAAGGAAACTTCTACCAAGCGTTTTGGGGCATTGAAGTTGCTGATCCAATGGCCACGGCCGCGGCTTTTGATCAACTCATCAAAGACAGCCAAGCTGACCTCGATAAGTACAATGTCGAGATTGCATTGCACCAAGCGATGGCAGGTCAAGATGGCGCAATTTCGCACTACATCTCGGCTAATTTTAAGGATTATGTGACCTTCATGACGGCGTCGCAAGCCATGTACCAATCGGAGGGCTTTGGCAAGTTTGCACAAGCCACTGCGGCCAACAGAAATCCTTTGACGTGGACCCGAACGGTGATGGGAGCCTTCAATGTGCCAGAATAATTCCTGAGCATTCGCTTATTTACAACTGCTAAAAGCCCGGCCAAACGCCGGGCTTTTTTTGGTTGGTACAATTCTCTTTACCCCGTCGCGACCATCTTTTCATACATTGTGGGATTCACCTGATGTTTTCATCCCCAAACACTTCCCACGCTATGAAATGGTTCCACGTTCTTTTTTGCTGTATTTCACTCCAGGCCTATGCGCAATGTGAGTTCACGGAGGTGAGCATTCAAACGTCAACCGCCCAATGGGGCGATGAAATGTCCTGGGAGCTCTTCCATGCGTTGGATGGCAGCGAGCCGATGTTGATTGCATCGTTTCAAGGCGAGTCGGACTGGGCGTCGTCAGACCAAGTGTTGTGCCTGGAGGACGGGTGTTACTTTTTTGCTGTCGCTGACTCGTGGGGCGATGGGTGGAATGGGGGGTCAATCTCCAGCTCGCTGCCCCTCGAAGGATTTCCAGACACGTTCACGCTGGACGATGGCTACGTGGGCTACCTCGCCTTCGAGGTTGGGGAAGTTGCGTGCGATACGAGCTTGCCGGGATGCACCGAGCCGGACGCCTTGAATTACGTTCAAGGGGCCAACACCGATGACGGCAGTTGCGTTTCCTTCGAAACGTTCGAGCACACGGTTGGTTCTGAGGTGTGGGAACGGCAGTATATTTATTACCATCCGGAGTCCGCACCCGCGGATTGCCCATTGGTATTCGTCTTTCATGGGTACACGGGCAGCGCGGATGGCATCATGCAGTATTCGGGGTTCAATGCGCTGGCAGATCAATTCGGTTTTGCGGTCTGCTACCCGCAGGGCACGGACGATTCATATGGGAATGCCTTTTTCAACGTGGGGTATGACTTTCAATTCAATGAAAATGTGGACGATGTGGCCTTCACACTGGCCTTAAACGACTACCTGCAAGCAAACCACGCGCTGGACGAAACAGCCGTGTATGGGACTGGAATGTCCAACGGGGGCGACTTTTGTTACCTGTTGGCGTGTCAGGCTTCGACCGTGTTTCAGGCTGTGGCCCCGGTTGCAGGCATGATCATGCAAGACGTCATGGATGCCTGCAATCCGTATTCGACCACCAACATCCTCGAAATTCACGGCACAGAGGACGATGTCACGTACTACGATGGTGATCCAACCAACGAAGACGGTTGGGGGGCGTACCCAAGCATCCCGGAGACCATGGATTTCTTCGTGGACCTGTTTGGATTGGTCAGTGAAGGCACAGAGGAGTTGCCCAACACCGATGCGACCGACGGCAGCGAGGTGGAGGTCACGGCGTGGTCCAACGAAGCGGCCTGTCCGCGGCTCGAACTGTACAAAGTCATTGGGGGCGGCCACGACTGGCCCGGCGCGTGGGGCAACATGGACATCGATGCGAGCCTGGTGGCATGGGAATTTTTCGAAAGCACGTGCAACAGCACCTTGCCGCTGAGCATCGAGTCCGCCCTGCCATCGGCTCAATCAACGGTGCAAGGCACGTGGGACATGCTGGGGCGTCCTTGTCCAGCCAATGCGGCCGGACAACTCGTGATTGAGCGGCTTTCCAACGGCCAAGTGCGCAAGGTATTCCGTGCCGTGGAGTGACGGTCTGCTGTCGTCACAACGTCATCTGCATGCGGATGTCCGCTCGGTCGTACACGCAGTCGACGGGGACAGGCACGGGCTTGAAACCGTACGTTTCATAAAGGTGGATGGCGGGTTTGAGGGACGTGTGCGAGTAGAGCTCCAGCGTGTGCACCTCCCGCTGGCGGCAAACGCGCAGGATGTATTCCATCATTTGGTGGCCAAACCCCTTGCCGCGGTGCTCCTCATCGACGGCCATTTTGTTCAATTCCATCACGCCATTGCGCGGGGGGGTCAAAGCAAAGGTGGCTACGGCCTCATTCCCCAAAAGCCCAAAATGGATCTCGCCTCCAGGTTCCAATACCTCACGATCTGGGTTGGACAGAACCTCGATGTCATAGGGTTCGAGAAGGAAGTGTTCCTCCAGCCAAGCCTTGTTCAAGTCAAAAAAGGCCTTTCGATAGGCAGGCTCGAAGGAGACAAAAGTGAGGGCGTCGAATTCCATGGTGCAAAGTTCGACTTGCGCCTTAGATTACAACTCATGCGTTTATACTCGACACTTTTCTTGGGCCTCTTCTTTTTGGCCTCGTGCAATCC
>CALKYI010000107.1 GCA_938003665.1 uncultured Flavobacteriales bacterium | reverse complement strand
CACTTGGGCGACCCTGCGTTCTCCCTGCGTGGCATACATGCCGGAGGCCGCGCTCACCAGCCGCGGTGACGCGAGGGCGGCACCAACGATGGCTGAGTGCTGGAGGAATTCAATTCGACGCATACTGGAAATTACAGAATTCTGGTTTGGGTTCGATGCCGCGGGGGATTAAATCCTACATTTGGGCATGAAATTGAATACCATGAAATATTTCACTCTGACCCTCGCGGCGTTGGCATGCTTGACCATGAACGCCCAAAATGTGCAACGCGAAACGATGTCCGTCGAGTACATCAGCCGCCCTTCTGAGCCCCTTCCAGCTGGGGTGACCACCTACAATGTGGAGGTGAACCAAACCTACCGTGATCAATTTGAAGCGGAGTTGGAGCAATGGGAAATTGATACCCAGCTCGCACAGGAGACGTACGACGCAGAAATGGAGGCGTACAACGCCAAAGGCACGGGTGCCAAGATTTTGGAGCGTGCGCTTTTGGATGAGAAGAAGCCTCAATTGGTGTTGCCGCGAAAGCCAGTCGCTACCGAGCGATTGTTCGAGCCGGGAATCATCAGCTCAAAGATTGACATGCAAGGCATGACCCGCACCGAAGGTGGGGCCACGGTGACGATTGAAATTCAATTTTTCGAAGCCTCTGCTCCAGAGGACGCCCAGCAGGAGATCAAGGACAAAGAAGGTAACGTGTCCTACAAGTACTACCGCACCATGAAATACCGTCAGCCCTTGCGTTACACGGTTCAATTGCCCGATGGTTCGGTCATCGTCGATGAGGTCTTAACCAGCTCGGAGGACTTTAAGACCCACACGTCAAATAAGTACACGACCAAATCTGCTTTGAACAAAGCGTGGAATCAAGCCACTGTCAACAACCGCTTGAGCAAGACGTCTGTTGAAGCCGGTATGTTGGTCATCAACAACATCCTGAACGATCGTTTCTGCTTTGCGAAGAAGACGCGTCCGATGACCATCTACCACGCGAAGACGAAGAAGAAAGTGGATTACACCGACTTGAACAACGCTGCCCTGGACATGGAAATGGCCATGGAGAAGTACCTCAATAACAACGAAGAAGCCATTGCGGGCATCCAGGCGTGTGTGAAAGTGTGGGAAGCGGCCTTGGCTGAGGCTGACTACGACAACAAGAAGGCGCGCATCAACCGCAAGATGGCGGGCTTGCTTTACTTGAACTTGATCAACGCCAACATCTGGTTGGAAGATTACGACCGCGTCGATGTTCTTTTTGATGAGATGCGTCGCGTAGACACGAAGAAGAGTGCAGAAGGAACTGCAGATGGATTGGACTCATTCTCAGAAGACCAACGCCGTCGGAAGGAGATCAATTCCTGATACGTCCGATGACCGTTCAGCTGCCGTGCTGAACGACTAGCTTTTCGGTACTTGGCCCGGAGCGCACGACATAGATGCCTTCGGGCCAATTTCGTGTTGGCAGCACTGC
>CALKYI010000106.1 GCA_938003665.1 uncultured Flavobacteriales bacterium | reverse complement strand
GAACATCTGGGCCGTCCATTCACCGATGCCTTTGATGGCGGTAAGCGCCTTGATCACTTCCTCGTCTTCCAGGCACTCCAGTTGGTGTAAATTGGCTTGGGTGTTCCACGCTTCGGCGAGTGCAACGATGCACGTGACCTTCTGACCGCTCAATCCCAAGGCGCGCAGCTCGCTGACCGCTGCCTCCAACACCACGTTAGGCTCTAATCCTCCGCACTTTTCGGCCCAAGCTTCAAACCGCCCAGCGATTGTGGCTGCTGCTTTGGTGCTTAGCTGCTGCCCAATGATGGCTCGACACAGTGCATCAAAGTGCTGGCGTTCCGGCTGCCATGGCAATTCACCGTGGCGATGGACTTCCCGAAGCAGGATGGGGTCTACGTCGCTGAGGTGCGCAATGAAAGCAGCATGGAGTTCGTTCATACGGTGAATATGCATCATCTTTGCCCTTCATGAACACACTGCACAGCTTGCTTCAGTCCACGCGTCCATTCACGGTTCTCATCACGGCTGCTATTTTGGTTTTGGGTGTGTTTGCCTCCGGCTGTGGGAAGGTGCAGTTTTCGGACGACCCGTCCTTGCAATTGGAGTTCTCGGCAGACACCATATTGTTCGATACGGTTTTCACGACCATTGGTTCGGTCACCCTGCCGCTAAAGGTATACAACCGCAACACCGAAGCGCTGCGCATCGACGACATTGAATTGGTGGGGGGCAGCGATTCGCCGTTTCGTGTGAACATCGATGGGGAAGTAGGTCCGAGCGTCTCCGACTGGCCGATTTTAGCTGAAGACAGCCTGTGGATCTTTTTGGAAGTGACGGTGGACCCCACAGCTGCATCAACTCCGTTCATCATCGAGGACGAGCTGCGCTTCAATGCAAATGGCAATGAACAGCGCGTCGATCTGATCGCATGGGGGCAGAATGCGCACTTCCACGGCGGCCTCGGCGAACTGAATCCATTGCCGTCTTGCGATGAAGTATGGACGGCTGATTTGCCTCATGTGATTTATGGAATTGTTGAGGTGGAGCCGGGCTGCACGTTGACCATTGAAGAGGGCACGCAGGTGCACGTGCACGACGGAGGCGGGCTATTGGTCTACCAGTCCACGTTGAACGTTGAGGGGGAATTGGGCAATGAGGTGGTCTTTCAAGGCGATCGGTTGGAATCGAGCTATGAGGATGTTCCTGGCCAGTGGGGAATTGAAATTGACTTCCAATTTGAAACGGAGTACGGCATTGAAGAAGTGACGGCGCAACGCGGTGGCATTTGGCTCTATGGCGGCGTAGCGTGCTCGATGGATTATGCGGTGTTGAAGAACGGGACCATCGGCCTGCAAGTGGACACCACAGGGACCGATCAGTCGCCAGCCTTGGACATCCGCAATACGGTTATCCACAACATGAGTGCTTACGGACTGTACGCGCAGGGTGGGACGATAGAGGGATACAACAACCTCTTCTACGACTGCGGCCAATCCACGGCTGCCTTCACCCTCGGAGGTGCGTACAAGCTGGATCACTGCACCTTTGCCAATTATTGGGCGGAAGGAGTGAGGCAGTCCCCGTCCGTCTTGTTCACGGATTGGTACGAAGACATCAACGGGAACATCCAGGTGCGTTCGCTCGAGGGTTCGGCGTTCAACAACTGCATCTTCTGGGGCAACAACTACAGCTTGACGGATTTTGATGAATTGGTGGTGAGCTTGCTCAATCCGCCAGCTTCGCCTTTCATTCGCTTTTCCGCGGTCGATGTACAAGACCCCGATTTTCCCATGGAAATTTTGGAAGCGACGTTGACCGACAACACTCCTCCTTTTGCGTCCACAAGCGACCGAGATTTTCACCTGTCTTCGAATAATTCCTTGTGGAATGGTGGATCGTCGCAGTTTTCGATTGGCTTGGATCTGGACGCATTGCCTCGGGCGATTGGACAGCCGGATATGGGGTGTTACGAACGCCAGCAATGAGGCGTTGATCTTTGATTTGCAACCTTTTCCGGAGAATTCCGTAGGAAGTCAACATGATGACCACTGGAATCCTCGATGCCTTAGTTCGGCTGTTTGCGCTTTTTGCCGCAGGCCGCACGCCGCGTGAGGCGATGTACGGTCGTCAAGCCGCTGAGCGGTACTTAGCCGGGCGGTTGTCGTATGAATACACCCAGGCATACCTCAAACAGTACGATGCTGAGATTGCGCGCATGAACAAACGCATGCCGCATTCCGACGATGAACGGTTGCTGGCGAAGCGACGTTCGAAGCTCTCGGTTCGGCTGTTGGTGCTGTGCCAACAAATCATCGCTGAGCTCGACGCCAAGGACCGGTTGATTGTATTCGCCCGCCTCGCGGAAATGGCCAAGTCCACAGGGACGATCGATGATGCCGACAGTTTCCTCAACACCGTTGCCGATGCCCTTCACTTGCTTCCATCGGATTCAAGCGGATTGAAAGCGCTGGTCAAATGTGCCTCTGCCGATGGGTTGGAGGCTTCGTTGTTCACGGTTCCGATGCCGCATGAAGAAACCGCCAACCTCATTGTTTGCAACGTGTCAGCGGACGATTTGTTCTTCATCAAAGATTTGGGCCGGGGCGATTTGAAATTGAACGGCAACCCCGTTCAACAGCAGTCCATTGCACCCATGGCGCAGGGCAGCGTCATCAAGGATGCATCAGGGCATGCGGTGTTCTTCAGTGATGTGGTGCAGTGTTGCAGTACGTGTGATCGCATCGAACAGCGCATGTACTTCGAAGCGTTGAACGTGGCGCACTTTTTCAATTACCCGCAGGAAGCCGCACTTCGACCGCTATCGATCAAAGCACAATCGGGTGATCTCATTGGCATCATGGGCGCAAGTGGCTCCGGAAAATCCACGCTGCTAAACATCTTGAATGGATCCCAGCAGCCGACGTTTGGTGAAGTATACCTGAATGGTCACTCCATTTACGGGGATGACGGAATTTCGAAGGGAAGCCTGGGTCACATTGCTCAGCAAGATGTCTTGATCAGTGAATTGACGGTGTATGAAAACCTCAAATTCAGTGCTGAATTGAGTTTGGGGAGAGCGACAGAGCTGGAGCGATTGGAGCGCGTCGAGTTGACCCTTCGTCGCCTCGGTTTGTGGGAAATCCGCGACCTCCGTGTGGGTTCTGTAATGGACAAAACAATTTCGGGCGGACAACGCAAGCGATTGAACATTGCTTTGGAATTGATTCGCGAGCCCGCTGTGCTGTTTGTGGATGAGCCCACCAGTGGCTTGTCCAGCCGTGACAGCGAGCACATCATGGATATCCTGAAGGAGCTGACGTTGCGCGGTAAGATTGTATTCGTTGTCATCCACCAGCCGAGTTCGGACATTTTTAAGTTGTTCGATCGGCTGTTGTTGTTGGATGTGGGGGGCTACCCCATTTACCAAGACAATCCATTGGAATGCCTCGCCTACCTCAAACAGATGTCCAACCAAGTACAGGCTTCTGAAGCCATGTGCACTGCGTGTGGTACGGTCAACCCGGAGGAGATTTTTGATACGATTGCGTCGTGCATGGTGGACGAATACGGACAACTGACAGAGAATCGACGCGTTTCTCCGGAAGAGTGGAACGACTACTACAACATGATCCAGGAGGATGCCAATGGCGAGCGAAAGACTGCTGAATTGGAGGCTCCGCAACCCACTGTCGTTCCCGGTTGGTGGGAGCAGTTCCAGACCTTCTGGCGCCGCGACGTCACGGCCAAACGCAAGAACAAGCAATACGTTTGGATGAACCTGCTCCAGGCACCTGCACTGGCCTTGATCTTGTCGGTATTCACACGCTACCGAAGTGGGGAGGGGGAGTTCGTCTACCGATTGAGCGAAAATTTGCCACAGTTCCTTTTCATTTCGGTCATTGTTTCGCTGTTCCTCGGCTTGAGCTTCAGTGCAGAAGAGATTTTCCGGGATCGCCCGACCCTGCGACGCGAGCGATTTTTGCGATTGGATTGGAATGCCTACCTCGCTTCGAAAATGAGTGTTATGCTCGGGATTTCTGCGGTGCAGAGTCTACTGTTTACTGCGATTGCGGTCGCTGTCCTGCGGATTCCAACAGGCGTTGGCATGCTCTTCATGACCTTGTTTAGTTTGAGTGCCTTCGCGAACGTGCTCGGCTTGAATTTGTCTTCTGCGATGAAGTCGGCGAAGACGATTTACATCATCATCCCATTGCTCATCATCCCGCAAATCATTTTTGGTGGTGCGATCATTCGCTTCGACCGATTCAATCCCATTTTCACCCAGGTGGATCGCGTGCCGTTGATTGGCAATTTGATGGCGTCGCGATGGGGATTTGAATCCCTTGCGGTTCATCTGACCCGGGAGAATGAGGCGGATGCTCCCTTCATGGAATTCGAGGACCGTATGGAGCGCGCGGCGTGGCGTCGGGATTTCTGGCACCAGCAGTACCGCCTTATCGAAGACGAAGAAGTGCGCTCACGCGAATGGGAAGGGGCACTTGAGGAGTTGACCACGTGGGGTTGTGCGACGGCTGAGTTAGAGACCGTTGACGATGTGCGCCATGCTTTTAAAGATGCGTACAAAGAAGCATTTAAAGGGCGCGATATTGCGCGCAAAGCCCTCGCGGAGTCAACCGATTTGAAAGCGCTAAAGGATGCTCACCACAATGACGCCTTGCACGAGTGGGTAATGCAGACGGACCGGCATGAACGAATTTCTTTAACGGAGCGCGGCCTTGTCCAAGAAACGGCGTTCATCCACCAGATGCCACTCGGTCGTCAGGCTTGGAATGCTCCGTTTTACGCGCCAATGAAACAGCTTGGACAGTGGTCCATAAAGACCCCAATGTTCAACTTGCTCGTGCTATGGGCAATGAGCTTTGTACTGTACTTCATGTTGGCCAATCGCTGGCCAGAACGCTGGGGGTGGGGCAAACGGTTGGATTAACCCGCAGTGGCAATCAACCGGAAAGGCATGTCGATGATGGCGTCGTAGTCTTCGCCGGCTTCGAGCATGTCCTCGTCTTCTTCTTCATAATACCAAAGCACCGTGGCTTCTGCGGGCGATTGTTCCACGCGCTTGAGCAAGTCCATCAGGCATTTGCTGCTGCTGGTGTTGAAGTATTCCAATCGAATCGACACGTCGAGGGTGAATACGACTTTCAAATACTCGTCGCCCCATTCCAATAAAGGGGTGAAAAACGCTATCGAGTTCTCGGCAATGGAACGACCAAAAATTAGCATGGCTAAAGGAGCGTCATGGAATGCGATGTGAGGTGTTTTCGCAGTGCCTTCAAGTTGAATGGTGCTCATGACTCTAAGGGGATTTCAGCAGAAAAAGTAACCCGGGCTACTTCGGCTTGATTTTCAATGTTCATATCTACGCGACCGGCAGCTTTTCGAAGGATTTCGTTCAGCCCAACGCCGCCGCCACCGTGATCGCTCCTGGATTCGCCCGCGAGCTTATCTCGTTGCATGGCGCGGAGCTCGTGCTTGCACTTTGACTTGAGCGTTTCCCAAGTTTCCTGCAAATCGGTTGCGTGGGTGGCATCAATTGCATTGGATGCTTCAATGCGCCAAGACTTTGACGCAGTCGAATAAATGGTGAATCGAGGGTGGGAGGGATCCGGAATGGCATGGTGATGCATATTCTGCAACAGCTCGACGGCAACGCGAATCATCCGCTTCTTTTGAAGGGACTGGGCACCGATTTGGTCGAGACGGGATTCCATCCAACGCATCAAGAAGTCCGTGGTGTGGTCTTGGATTGCACCGCTCCACTCCAATTCCACTGCAGCACGCGGAGTAGCGTGGAACTGTGCAGAAGAGTGGGCGTCGGATGGCAGGATCCCGGACATACATCAAATTAACTTCACAAGGCCGAACTTCGCACTGCGGTCTGACAAGAGTAATGATGAGTGATTTGTGGAAAAGCGATGCCAATTGGTTTGCCACCTGGTTCAATACGCCGGCGTACCATGCCTTGTATGGCGAGCGGGATGAAGCTGAGGCCGCTCGTTTCATTCAAGCTCTGACACATCAAGTTTTGGGTGAAAATTGCCACCGTGTATTGGACTTGGGATGCGGGGCAGGCCGCCATGCAGCGGCATTCGCCGAACGGGGGAAACACGCGGTGGGCATCGATTTGAGTTCCAACAGCATCAAGGCCGCGCGGTCACTTTACGGTGAATCCGAACGACTGCGTTTCATCGAAGGGGATATGCGCACGCTGGAAGAGAACGTAGAATTCGATTTCTTCGATGCCGTCGCGTCTTTGTTCACGAGCATTGGCTATTTCGAACGCGATGAGGATTTGACGAAGACCATTACCGGAGTGGCTTCGACCCTTCGTACCAATGGGCTTTTCGTTCTTGATTTTTTGAATCCTGCGCAAGTCGTTTCAGGATTGGTGGAACATGAGGTCAAGGAATCGGGAGGCTACACCTTTACCATTCATCGCCGTGTGTCGAACGGTTGGATTGAGAAAAGCATTCAATACGAAGATGCGTTGGGCATCCAGCATCACGTTGAACGTGTCAGGGCGTTGACCCCCGACGATTGGCGGAAGCGTCTTCACGCGGCGGGCTTTGTTGTCGAAGGGCACTTTGGTGATTATGCCTTGAATCCTTGGCAGGAGCATGCTCCGCGCAGTATACTTGTCGCTCGAAAAATCCCATGTGGTTAGCCGGTTTCATATTCTCGCTCTTCGCCTTGCTCGGAGCGGGTGCGTATGACCGTTTCGGCTCAACACTGAAGGCCCATTTGAGTTTGATTCTGGCCTTTGGCGGTGCCTTTTTGATCGGCATTATATTCAATCACCTCATACCAGAAACCTATGCCATGGGAGATCATGTTGGGTGGATTGTGGTGTTGGGATTTCTGCTTCAGGGGGTGTTGGAATACGGATCACAAGGGATTGAGCACGGCCACATGCACTCCTCCCAGGCCAAGGGTTCTACCCGCATGCCTTGGGCCATGTTTTTCAGCTTGTGCTTGCATGCGTTGATTGAATCGATGCCGCTTCATGGTGAGGATCAAGGACACGCGCATCACGATCACGACCACCACGGTCATGTGCATTTGCACGGAATTGAAGGAGTCGATATGGCCTTATTGATGGGGCTAATCTTGCACAAATTGCCTGTTGCGTTGGTCTTGATGGGAATGCTGGATGCGCTGGGCATCAAGCGCTCTTCGCGTTGGCTCGCAATGGTGGTGTTCGGTTTGATGCCACTGGCGGGGATGCTGCTCTATGATGCCTTAATCCATGCAGGCACTTCATGGAGCGAGAACGTTCCGGTGTGGTCAGGTGGCTTATTGATTGGTATCCTGCTGCACATCAGTACGACCATATTGTTCGAAGCGAGCGACGGTCACCACTTCAACCGCAACAAGCTTTTGGTGACCATCGCCGGCTTGGTGCTCGCGGTGCTTACAACCGGAATCTAACGATTAAACGTAACTTTTTTTAGATGAATACGTAGAAAAGAGCACTTAACCATGCTCATGAAACACTACCGTATCCACATCGACATTCACAAGTTTGAACAGATTTATCTGCACCGGCATCGTTTTGATGTCAACTTGTTTGAATACTGCCTCAACTGAATAGTTGGGGCTTTTTTTTACCTGAACAAGTCAACGGCGAATGCCTGTGCTTGGTTCCAAGCGCGGGCATTCAAGTCCAGATCGCTGTGGGTTTTTAGGAATGACACCAATGCTTCTGTGGGCAGGTTTCCCACCAACTCGTCTTGAGCCATTGGACAACCACCGATTCCTCCAATGGCGCCATCGAACCTCCGACACCCGCCTTGCCAAGCGGCTTGGATTTTCGATTCAGCTGCCCAGGGTGTCGCATGCAAATGAGCGCCGAGCGTGGCGTTCAATCCCCCTTTGTTTAGCTTCTTGAAGACTGAACGCAAAAGATCTGGATCGGCGTGTCCAATGGTGTCACTGAGGGCGATAACCTCGGGACGAAGAGCATGATCAACCTGAGCAGCCCAATCTAACAGGAGTTCAGGACTCCAGTCATCACCGTACGGATTGCCGAATCCCATGCTCAAATAGACGACCAAATGGCAGCCGCCATTCTCGACAATCTCTCGGATGCTCAGGAGGCGTTCCCACGCCCGATTCAAGTCTGCACCGGTATTGCGCAGCTGGAACGTTTCTGAAAGACTCATCGGAAAACCGACGTGGGTGACTCCTGGTGCCGCAACAGCATCTTTGGCACCGCGTTCATTGGCCACGATGACGAGTACGTTTGTCGAGCCGGAAAGGACGCCTTCATCGTTCAAGGATTGCAGCACCTTTCGGGTGTCTTTCATCTGAGGTACCGCCTTGTGCGATACAAAACTTCCCATGTCCAGGGTGTGGAATCCCACCTCCAAAAGCGCCTTGTAGTAAGCAACCTTGTCCTCAGTGGAAACCAGGTGGGGCCATCCTTGGATGGCATCGCGAGGGCATTCGACGAGTTGGACACCGGACATGATTCAAAGTTAATTCAATTCAGACCGCAACCTTTTTTCGTCGAATCACGTAAGAAGGCCTACGAATTTTCACTTAGTATATATCAAAATGGACTTGACTGCTTTCAACCGCCTCCCGCTCGACGAGAAAACGAATTATATGTGGGACCACGGGGTTTGTTTGGCCCAACGCATCGTTGAGAACCGATACATCCTCTGCATTTTTGAGTTGAATGGTTTTTACGTTGAGGCCATCTACAGCCGACGCAACAACCGAGTCAATGCTATCCTGCCCATTGCCGATTTGCCAGAATGGGAAGGCTACGTCGATCAAGTCCTGACGAATCTCCTGCATTTGAACTGATTACTCCACGATGGACGGCCCATTCCACCTCTCCAAGTGGACGGTGTCCTTACCATATTTGAAAAGCACGGTCGAGCCGTCCATTCGTTTCCAAGCGAAAGGGCGGCTTTTGATTTGCCCAAAACCGGCGTTCTCAGTAGGTGCTACAACCCAAGTGTCTGGAGCACTGCTATCGAAGAGCTTGGGAGACAGAGCAACGTGGTGGTAGCAGGTCGTACCGAATTTTTCCTGTTCAGCGATCAGTCTTGTGCTGTCCCGCGGATGCATGGTGACCGAGGCGTTGCCTGACATTGCGGCGTCCACCACAATCCCATACCGATAACTCACCAAGGCCCGATGATGTGCTTGCCACACTACCCAAGGAACCAGGCCCAAACTGAGGACGCTGAAATTCCTCCGGAATTGCTGCAGCGTAATTCGCCGTGCCACCACTAGGGTGCCTCCGACAAGTGCTCCTGCGCTCAGTGCAATCAGCAGGCCTTTGTCGACAGTCCGCAGATCCCAGGTCCAAGCGGCGTTGTGCCAAGTGCCCAGTCCATTCAAGACATGATTCAATGCGACGTCAAGACCTTGGCAAGAAAGATGTACCCCATGTTCCCAATCCAAAATATATTCCATGCTGATGATGCCGGCGAGTGCACAACCCAGCAGAACCATTAGCGGTGAAGCCAGAGAATTGAAGAGCAGGAAATACTTTGGGAATAGCCCAAATGTGGGCCATGCGATCAACCCCGTTCCAAGCTGAGCTGCAATGGGGACAGCTGTGAAGAGCAGGATGGGGTGCTGGAAGCGTCCGGTTTTGAGCACTTCGAGCGCCAAAAGAATGGCATACACCGCAACAAAACTCAATTGCATGCCCAGATCTACGGCCCATTGAGGATTGTAGATGAGCATGGCGCATGCGGCGGTGCTCATCAAGTGCATGGCAGATAAGTTCAAGCGCGCCAATTGCGATAAACCGTAGCCAGTGATCATCAGTCCAGAGCGAACAGCTGAAGTCGGAAAACCGCAAAAGGCAATGAAGCTCCATGTTGCTGTCAATCCCATGAATCCTGCGAATCGGAATCCACTCCGGCGGTGTCGCAGTAACACGAGAAATGGGAAGGAGACGAGTCCGACGTGGTAACCGCTCACTGCCATCAAATGCGCCAATCCGGCATGGCTGAGTTGGGTTTTGAGTTGTGATTCGAGGTAGCGCTTATCGCCGCTGATCAATGCGAGGATGAGACCGGGGGCATGACCGGTAAAGTGCGTGTGCAGGAATTCCCACAACGGATTAGGCGGAGGTTCTTCTTTCGATTGCTATTTTAAATGAAGGGGAGTCGGGACAGTCTTTCGAATGGTGCCGTGGACACCTTTGGAATGTTGATGTCGCCGCCAAGAAGCACTGTGAAAGGGCCACAACGTCCCGATAAACGGAGCGTTTAATGGTAGATCTGCAGTCGCTGTTGCACCGTACACGTGTCCCCTTTCATTCGTGCAGTGAAGAGGCGGTTCGCTCACATTCGCATGAACGTTTTTCGTGCACGTCCAGCAGGCCGTTTTGGGCTTAGAAAGGACGGGGTTCATTGCTTTCTGTGCGGATCGCGCGGTCCAGCCCAGT
>CALKYI010000105.1 GCA_938003665.1 uncultured Flavobacteriales bacterium | reverse complement strand
AAATGTTTCCCAATGCAGCCATGGGGCGGTGCATCCCGAGCGGTATGCCACCGCTCACATGCTCCGGGACTGTGGCGTCATCCCGGGCGGCGACATGACCACCGAGGCGGCCCTCACCAAGCTCATGCATTGCCTCGGTCAGGGCCTCGAAGGCGACAATCTCCGCAACGCCATGCGCAGCAACCTGCGCGGCGAAATCACCAAGTTCAGCCCCGTTGCGCCGGTACGCTAAACGGGCTTCGGGAATTTTGGAATCGGACTGAGAAATTCGGTACTTTTGCACCCCTTCCGCGTTGCGGTTGGAACGGAGAGGTGGCCGAGCGGCTTAAGGCGCACGCCTGGAAAGCGTGTTGGGGGCAACCCCTCCAGGGTTCGAATCCCTGTCTCTCCGCGATGAAAAAGCCGGTGCGCATGCATCGGCTTTTCGGTTTCTAAACGCTCACGGAAACTTCGGAAACTTCGAAAAGTCCCGTGGCCGCTTCTCCAAGAAGGCGTCCCGTCCCTCCTTCGCTTCGTCCGTTCCGTAAGCTAGTCGCGTCGCCTCTCCTGCATATACCTGCTGGCCCACCAACCCGTCGTCAATGAGGTTGAACCCAAACTTGAGCATCTTGATGGCCGTGGGGCTTTTGGACATGATTTCTCGGGCCCAGTCATACGCCACGCGTTCCAGCCGGTCGTGGGGAACCACGCGGTTGACCATGCCCATTTCGTAGGCTTCTTGCGCGGAATATTCAGCGCCGAGGAAGAAGATCTCGCGGGCGCGCTTTTGGCCCACCTGGCGCGCGAGGTAAGCTGATCCGAATCCCCCGTCAAAGCTTGCCACGTCCGCGTCGGTTTGCTTGAAGCGGGCGTGTTCTTTGCTCGCCAATGTCAAGTCGCACACCACGTGCAGGCTGTGACCGCCGCCAACGGCCCAACCGTTGACCGCCGCTATGACCACCTTGTTCATGAAGCGAATCTGCCGCTGTACGTCGAGGATGTTGAAGCGATTGATGCCGTTCTCCCCCTTGTAGCCGGTTGTGGACCGCACGTTTTGGTCGCCGCCGCTGCAAAACGCCCATCCGCCGTCTTTGGCCGACGGGCCTTCACCGGTGATGATGACGGCGCCGATTTCCTGGCTCTCGTGGCACAGAATGAGGGCTTCCCAGAGCTCGTCCACGGTCTTCGGGGTGAAGGCATTGCGCACCTCCGGCCGGTTGAAAGCAATGCGCGCAACGCCATTGCACACCGCGAAGGTGATTTCCTCGTATTGTTTGACTGGGGTCCAGGTCAGGCTTTCCATGCGTGCAACTTCTGTGGTTCAAACAAAAGTAGGCACGGCAAGTTCGCCGCTGGCTTACTGAGCGCGCAATTCGGCAGCGCGCGCCATGACGTAGAAGGCCTCGGCACCTATTTGCATGGCGCGTGCCCTGTACGTGGCCGCCTCGGCATCCGTGCCGTCGCTCACCTTGGGATCGATGTAGGGAATCGCAAATCGTGCGGCTGACCCGTACACAATTGGACATCCCCGATCAGCGGAACTGCAGACCATCACTGCAGCGTATCCCTCCGAGGGGTTGGCTGCGTCACCGTAGGTTTTGCTGAACGCTTCGAAGGACGGCCGATCGGCCTGCAACTGAACGGTGTATACCGGGTTGTCGGCCTCCTGGCTGATATCAATGGCCACCCCGAGTTCCCGTAGGGCACGGACCGCGCGTGGATTGAAGGCCGTGGCCTCCGTCCCACCGCTGTACGTGCGTACGTCATTGAGACCAAAATGCCACGCAGCGGCTTGCGCCCAGATTTGCCCCATGTGGCTCCGGCGGCTGTTGTGCGTGCAGATGAACGTCAATTCCGTCGGTGTGTCCTGTGGCTGTCCTGCTACCCAGACAGCCATCGCATCCAACTCCTCCAGCCGCTCAGGGCTCAGTTCTTCGGGCAACGCCTGTGCCTTGAGGCTCATTTCGTGTAACGTCATCTTCAAGATTGTAGGGTTTTCTTCAGCCGGTGTCATAGCGAAGAAGGCAAGAAGTGAAATCCAAATCATGGTCATGGCGCGAAATTAGAACGGCATCCCATTCGCAGTGTTAAATCTTCGTTGTGCATCGGTAGCTTTGCACCATGACCGCGCGCGCCACCCGCATACTCGTCATTCGCTTCTCTTCCATCGGGGACATTGTGCTCACTGCACCTGCGGTAGCGAGTTTGCGGCAAGCCATTCACGGTTCGTGCGAAATTCACTTTTTGACCAAGGCCAACATGGCGCCAGTGGTGGAAGGCTTCGGTGCCCTTGTCGACCACGTGCACACCATCGAGGAATCAACGGCGGAAGTGCAAGAAGCGCTGAAGGACTTGAACTTCGATTACGTCGTCGACCTGCACAACAACGTGCGCTCCCGCTCGATCAAACGAACCCTCGGCCTGATTTCCTTCAC
>CALKYI010000104.1 GCA_938003665.1 uncultured Flavobacteriales bacterium | reverse complement strand
CTGCACCACCTTCAGGCCGGCCTCGATGATGGACCACTTCGAGGAGTCGATCATGATGGGCACGCGGGCGATGTCGGGTTCGGCGGCAATCAAATTGAGGAATGTCGTCATGGCGTGTTCCCCGTCGATGAGGCCTTCGTCCATGTTGACGTCGATGATTTGGGCGCCGTCTTCAACTTGTTCGCGGGCGATGGCCAGCGCCGCCTCGTAGTTTTCTTCTCGGATGAGGCGGGCAAATTTGCGGCTGCCGGTCACGTTCGTGCGCTCACCGATGTTGACGAAATTGGTTTCGGCGGTCACGATGAGCGGCTCTAGGCCTGCCAATTGCAAGGTGGCGGGACTGCTGCTCATGAGGCGAGGGCGTTGACGGGAAGGGGACGCGGCGCGTATTCAGCAGCGACGCGAGCGATGGCGCCAATGTGGTCGGGAGTAGTGCCGCAGCATCCACCGATGACGTTGATCCAGCCGCGCTCCAGGAACGGACGAACGGCTTCGGCCATGGCCTCGGGCCCTTGGTCGTATTCCCCCATTTCATTCGGGAGGCCGGCATTGGGGTAAGCGCTGACCCGGCACGTGGCGCGGTTGGCCAGCACTTCGAGGTACGGCGTGAGTTGCTCGGCGCCCAACGCACAATTCAGCCCGATGCTGAAGAGCGGCATGTGGCTCATCGAGATCAAAAACGCCTCGGTGGTTTGTCCGCTCAGAGTGCGGCCCGAGGCATCGGTGATGGTGCCTGAAATCATGATGGGCAATTCGAAGCCCGCCGCATCGTAGGCTTCTTGGACGGCGAAGAGCGCGGCTTTGGCATTGAGCGTATCGAAAATGGTTTCGATGAGTAGGATGTCCGCTCCTCCTGCCATCAATCCGAGGGCTTGCTCCTTGTACGCCGCCACGAGTTCGTCAAACGTAATGGCGCGGAAGCCGGGGTTGTTGACGTCGGGAGATAGGGACGCGGTTTTATTGGTCGGGCCTAATGCGCCCGCAACAAACCTCGGCTTGTCGGGGGTGAGGAGGGTCTGTGCGTCTGCGGCCTTGCGCGCCAGGGCTGCGGCGCACCGGTTCATTTCAAAGGCGGCAGCTTCCAGCCCATAGTCGGCTTGCGCGATGGTCGTGGAGCTGAAGGTGTTGGTTTCGACGATGTCGGCGCCAGCCTCGAGGTAGGCACGGTGGCTGCTTTCAGTTACGTCCGGGCGGGTGATGGACAAGGCATCGTTGTTGCCCTTGAGTGGGGAGAGATGATTGCGGAAAGCCTCCCCTTGGAAGTCGGTTTCCTGCAAGCCGTGGCGCTGGATCATGGTTCCCATGGCGCCGTCCAAAACGAGGATTCGGTCGGCGGCGGCTTGACGCAAGAGGGCGGTGCGCTCGAGGTCGTAATGGATCGAAGGGTATTCCGTTGGCATGTGCGTGATTCAATTCAAGGTGCTCACGCGAAAACCGAAAGTCCGGTCGCCGGTTGCTCATCTTTCCAACGTCAACGCTGGTAGGATGTGGCACCCGGCCTCACCGGGTTGCCAAGACTTCACAGGGCCTTTTCCCTCCGTCTTTCGCGATAAGCAGGGCAAAGGTAGCGCGGTGTTTTGAGGTTTGGAAATTTGCGTGCTTACTTTTGTCGCCAACGACATGAGCTACTTTTTTACCTCCGAGTCCGTATCTGAAGGACATCCCGACAAGGTTGCTGACCAGATCAGCGATGCCTTGATTGACCAATTTTTGGCTTTTGATCCCAGCTCCAAGGTCGCGTGTGAAACGCTCGTGACCACCGGGCAAGTCATTTTGGCGGGAGAGGTAAAAAGCCAAGCTTACTTGGACGTGCAAACCATCGCCCGCGATGTGATTTCGCGCATCGGTTACACGAAAAGCGAGTACATGTTTGACGCTCAATCGTGCGGGGTGCTGAGCGCCATCCACGAGCAGTCCAGCGACATCAACCAGGGCGTCGAACGCACCCAGCCCGAGGAACAAGGCGCGGGGGACCAAGGCATGATGTTCGGTTACGCGTGCAAGGAAACAGCCAACTACATGCCGCTTCCGCTCGACCTTTCGCACCGCCTGTTGCAGGAGCTCGCCGCCATCCGCCGCGAGTCGCCCAGCCCCATGCCTTACCTGCGTCCGGACTCGAAATCCCAGGTGACCATCCAATACGCTGACGACAACACGCCCGAGCGCATCGAGGCCATCGTCGTCAGTACCCAGCACGACGACTTTGACGAAGAGTCCGCAATGCTGGCGAAGATTATGCAGGACGTTCGCGACATCCTCATTCCCCGCGTCAAAGCGCAGATGAGCACCGACGTGCAGGCCTTGTTCGGCGACGACATCAAATTACACGTCAACCCCACGGGTAAGTTTGTGATCGGCGGCCCGCACGGAGACACAGGTCTCACCGGCCGCAAAATCATCGTCGATACCTACGGCGGTCGCGGCGCCCACGGCGGCGGTGCGTTCAGTGGCAAGGATCCGTCGAAGGTGGACCGTTCGGCTGCGTACGCAGCGCGTTACATCGCCAAAAACCTGGTGGCAGCGGACGTTTGCGACGAAGTATTGGTTCAGTTGGCGTACGCCATTGGTGTTGCCGAACCGGTTGGGTTTTATATCAACACGTACGGCACAAGCCGCGCCGGGATTTCAGACGGCGAACTTGCGGCGAAGATCAAGCCATTGTTCCCAACCAAGCCGTATGACATCGAGCAGCATTTCAAGCTCCGAACGCCCATTTACGAAGAGTCGGCAGCCTACGGCCACATGGGGCGTCAGCCCGAAACGAAAACGAAGCATTTCGTTAGCCCAGAGGGCACGGAAGTGACGGTCACAGTCGAGTTGTTCCCGTGGGAGAAGCTCGATGCGGTAGAGCGGGTGAAGGCGGCGTTGGGGTAATACGCTGAAGCCTTCTCACTTGGCGATGAGCCGTTGATTCTGCAGGATATTTTTAGTATTTTGTAGAATCAATTTCGCCAAATGAGTCGCTTCTTTCACCTTGCAGCATGTTTGCTGCTCGCTGTGGTCTGTACAATTGACCACGCAGATGCCCAACTTCCCGATGGTAGCATCGCTCCGGATTTCACGGCCACCGACATCAACGGTGTCGAACACAACCTGTATGACCTGCTTGACGAGGGAAAGAAGGTTATTCTTCAATTTTCTGCCACTTGGTGTGGGCCGTGTTGGAGTTACCATACCAGCGGGGTGCTGGAAGAGGTTTACGAAACCTACGGTCCCAACGGGACCGATGAGGTCCGGGTGTTCTTTCTGGAGGCAGATGATACAACCAACGACGATGATCTAAATGGAACCGGAACCGCGACGCAGGGCGATTGGGTGACGGGAACGCCTTACCCCATCATCGATAACGCAGGAAGTATTTTTGATGAATACGCTGGCGCATATTACCCTACGATTTATACCGTTTGCCCAAATCGTGTATTGACGGAGTCCGGGCAGGCGAGCTTCAGCGATCATGTCGCCATTTTTACTGCGAATGATTGTTCAGCAGCAACGCTTGCGAATGACCCAACATTGCTTGATGTGACCAGTGAATCAGTTTTTTGTCCGGGTGATGCTCAGACGGTTACCGTTAACATGATGAACCTTGGGTTGGAAAATCTGACGGCCGCAACTCTAGGAGTGTTTGTCGATGGAGAAGAATTGCAAAGTACCCTCTGGACCGGTGATCTTGAAACGTATGGAATCGCCGAGGTGGCCATTGATGACGTTTATTTTTCAGGGTCTTCTGACTTCACAGTGGAAATCACCGATGCGAATGATCAGAACGAATCCAACAACTCCGCACCCGGATTCACAGAAGAAGCGGTCGAATCTGCCATGCTAATCCATGTGGAAATCATGGTCGATAACTGGCCTCAAGAAATTGGGTGGTCGATCACAGACGATTCAGGAAGCGTGGTAGAAGCAGTATCGCCCGGATTGATTGGGGG
>CALKYI010000103.1 GCA_938003665.1 uncultured Flavobacteriales bacterium | reverse complement strand
TTCATGCAGTTTCGGGCCCAAATCCATTTCGATGGGTAGGACAATTTCCGCTACCAAGGTCTCAGTGTTTGTGCATCCGTTGGCATCTTCGAAGGTGTACTCAAGCTCAGAATTACCCAATGCCTCAGCAGGCATGAACGATTCACCCTCGACCCCTACTCCTGTCCAAGTACCACCTGAAGGCGAAGCATCCGGGAGCAACGCCCTATCTACATTTGCGCAAACAGACCACGCTTCGGGGAGCGTGATTTCCGGCAGGGCATTGACCGACCAACTTGCGACTGCCGAAGCGCTGCAACCAGATTCTGTCGTTACCGTGACCGAGGCTTCAGGAGCATCGCCCGCCGCCCATGGACCAGACGCCACGGACCACGCATTCAATTCGGTGATCAAATTGGCTCCACTCCACATCACTGAGTACCCGCTGAAGTCATCCGCATTGACGACATCAACATGGACCAGAGCGGTATCACCTTCGCAAATCGCCGCCTCCAAAACCGGCTGTAAAACGGGCAGTGCGAGGACTTCAATTTCCAGCACGTCTGAGACATGACAAGAGCCTTCTCCGATGTGGTAAGTCGCTTCATAGCTTCCTGCTACCGCGGTCGCAGGGTCAAAAATGACACTGTCATTCGACGCTGTTAAGGTGCCTTCCCACCAGCCATCCGATGGAGAAAAGCCTTCTAACGCCACAGCCGGAGCATCCGCGCAAACGGAAATTGCATCTCCTGCATCTACAGCGGGTGCCGCGATGACTTCAATCAAAGCCGTATCCGAGTTTTCACACCCCAAAATGCTGGTGGCAGTAAACGTGAGTTCGGTCATTCCGACTCCTGCGACGGCAGGATTGAACACGCCGTCCGGGTGTGTGATCCCTTGGCCTGACCACGTTCCCATGGAGGCGCTCGGTTGAGGCAATTGAACTGAGAAGTCCGAGTCGCATTCTACACCCAACGCTGGAATGACCACTTCGGGCAACGGCATGGCATTCACGAATGTGACCGCCTCGTCTGTACACCCTTCATCGTCTGTAACAATCAAGCCAATGGTTTCCAGTGGTTCATCCACATTGGCGACGTAGTAAGGAACACCCGTGCTCGTGAAAACCACTTGTTCTGTCCAATTCAAGCTGTAATCACTGCCTTCTGCCAGCGTTCCTCCCCCGGCCAACACGTCAAGCCACACGGTATCCCCATCACAGAAAAGGCTTCCTGCTGACAAGAGAAACGCTACAGGAGCTTCCATGACATCCCAAATGACTTCATCGGAAGTCGCGCATGAGCCTTCGCCCAACGTGTATACAAGGGAGTTTTGCCCCACCTCCAATTGGGCGAGATCAACAACTCCCGACTCAGGAAACAGCACACCGGGCCCGGACCACCATCCGCCATCTTGGCCGCTGGGAATCGTTACGATGGCATTGCTTTCGCAAAACGTGGAATCCAATCCGGCCATAGCTTGGATGGGCTCCTCTACAAAAAGCAGCGTGGTATCCGTTGATTGGCAACCGTTTTCATCCGTGAAGACATACGTGAATTCGTGTTGACCCAATCCGTAATCAAGCGGATCGACTGCCAATTCAACGGGACCGTTCGGCCCCTGCCAATTGCCTCCAAGCGGATTCGCTTCCGGCAATGGCTCGGAGAATGACTGGTTGCACACCTCCCAAACCGGAGCCGTACTCACTTCAGGCAAAGCTGCCACTTCAACGACGTGGCTGGTCGTATCGGCACAACCGTAATCCGGCAACCACGCGGGGTACGGATCAAACGTAACGGCAGCCTGAAATTCATACAACCCGGGTGTCGCTT
>CALKYI010000102.1 GCA_938003665.1 uncultured Flavobacteriales bacterium | reverse complement strand
GCATCGACCGCAGCCGGGCCTTACGCGGCTACGACCACAGTCAAGCCGTCATCTCCTCAGAAGAGCGTTTGGCCGAATTGCAGCGCAAGCTTGTCGCTCAGAGCCGGTCGTTTGAAGAGGTCTTGGATTTGGCCAAGAGCCAAACCGAATTGCTCAAGTCCATCCCCGCCCTCAAACCGGTTCGTAACGAGTATTTGAATCGTATGTCCAGTGGATACGGTTACCGCATTCACCCGATTTACAAGGTGCGCAAAATGCACTACGGTATGGATTTCTCCGCGCCTACAGGCACCGAGATTTTTGCCACCGGGGACGGGGAAGTCATCCTCGCCAAGCGCACTTGGAATGGCTTCGGTCGCCACGTCATCATCCGCCACGGCTTCGGCTACGAAACCCTGTATGCACACATGAGCAAGGTGCTTGTGCGCAAGGGCCAGAAAGTGAAGCGCGGAGAAGTGATTGGCCTCGTTGGATCGACGGGCACATCGGTCGCTCCTCACTTGCACTACGAAGTGCACAAGGACGGCCGGAAGGTGAACCCGGCGCAGTACTACTTCAACGATTTGACGCCGGAACAGTACGAGGAGATGCTGAAGCAGTCGGCGAACAGCAACCAGTCGTTCGACTGAAACCGCGCACCTCGCACCATCTAGTTGGTTCATTTTGAACCCGTTGATAATTATGGTACATTCGTTCAAACGGTCAATGCAACGCCCATGCCCCTGAACAAGCCCATCGAAAAACGCTACTTCACCATCACCGAGGTGGCCAATGAGTTGGGACTGAACGCATCGCAACTTCGCTACTGGGAAAAGGAGTTTACACCGTTGAATCCTCGCACCAATGCCCGCGGGAAGCGATTTTACACGGCTTCGGACAAGGAGCTGATCCAGCAGATTGCGTGGCTGGTCAAGGACCAAGGGTACACGATTGACGGCGCGCGCAAGGCACTCAAGAAGCGCAAAGAAGTGGCGGAAGCCATGGCTGCAGACGCCGCGCCGGCCGCGGAACAGTCGGTGAACAAGGAGCAGCTGCTCGAGCGCCTGTACAGTGCCAAGGCCAAACTGGAGGCACTCAGCGAACAGCTGGGCGACTCCTAACGGATCAGGCCGACGCCCCCCAACGG
>CALKYI010000101.1 GCA_938003665.1 uncultured Flavobacteriales bacterium | reverse complement strand
GCTCCGGCTGAAACGCCCACCAACGTCCACCGCTCGAGCGTCCGCAAGTCCTGTTTGACTTCGGGACGCAGGGTGTTGTAGGACCGCGCCAAGGCCCGTGAATACCCGTCGAGGCAGGCGATGCACGTGCCGAGCATGGCTGAAAATGCCGCCGCCCCAATGATCCAACGGCTCCATTCCCCGATGGCCTCGGTGTACAGGCTGACGATGCCCGCTGCAAACGCCGCCGTGCCATCCGGCAAAGCCGTTCCGTCGGTGTACAGTACGAGCGCTCCGAGTCCGAGGAACATCACGGCCAGAAGTCCGGAAGCGATGTAGCCCACGTTGAATTCGCGCAGGGTCGAGCGCAGCTCCGGGTGGTAGCCGGTTTGCTTGATGCGCTCCAGCGTCCAGATGCTGTTCCAGGTCGACAAGTCAACGGCGGTGGGCATCCAACCCATCAAGGCGATGAGAAAGGCCAAGCCGGCGCCTTCAAAGGGATTGAAATCTGCGGGTGCAGGCGGGACATCAGCCAACGCCGTATGGCGGGTCGCGCTCCAAAAGGCCACGATGGTGCTTACCAATAACACGCCCGCAATCGCCTTGATCAAAGCGTCCAAGCCCCGGTAAGCCCCCCAGGTCAGTAGGCCGGTAGCCAGCGCGAATACCGCCACGGCCACCGCCGGTGTCGCATTGAACCCGGTCGCTGCAGAAATGCCAAAGAGGTTGTCCAGAAACGCGGCCGTGACAATGCCCACTGCCCCCATGACAAAGAAGCAGGTTCCCAATGCGATGATGAAGTAGCCCCAAGCCGCGGGCCGGCCCAACGAGCGGTACCCTTCCACGAGGGACTCGCCGGTGGCATTGGCATAGCGACTTCCGAATTCGAAAAAGGGATACTTCGCCACATTCGCAGCAATCACCGCCCACAGAAGACCGAACCCGGCAATGGCCCCAGCGCGGGTCGATTGAACCAGGTGGCTCACGCCAATGGCAGTTGAAGCAAAGAGGATGCCCGGTCCGAGCACAGCGAGCCAGCGGGTTCGACGGTTCGGACCAGCTGCCATCTGGTTAGCCTTGGTTTTTGGCGTCGAGGTAACGGTAGGTCACCCACATTTTCCACCCCACCAGGGCTTGTTCCCATTTTTTCAGCTGGGTTAAATCCGGTCGCCGCGAAAATCGCGGCAGCAACAGCCGGTTCAGTTGGCTGAGGATTTGAAAAAGTACACGTTGCATGGCCTGCGGAGTCGATTCGCTCCGAAGGTAAGCAGGAGATTATTTCTTTTCTCCGACGAACCAATCTTCCTTGTAGCGGAAGAGCACGTTGAAGGTGGTCAAGGAGCCGTAAATCTTGGTGATGTACTGCTGCAACTCCACTTTGTCGGCGTCCGTCAGCTTGGCATTGGCGTTGACTTTGGCCTCCAAAACGCGCAGGCGATCCCGGGTCATGACAATCTTGTGGAAGAAGGTGTCGATGGGCATGTCCTTGGACTTGAGCCCCGCATCGGCAGGTTGAAGGATCAAGGTGCCGCCGTCCCAGCGGTCGCCCAACTCAATGGATTCAACGCGTTCGTCGCCGCGGAGTTTGTCGGTGAAATCATCCAGCACGTGTTCCATGGCGGTCATGATGTCGCTGACGTCGGGTTGAGATAAATCTTCGGCCGGTTCAATCACCGTCAAGTGATCGTAGTCCTTTCCAATGGACTTCTCGCCGACTTCGCGAAAGTAGATGCGCCAAAAGTCGCCGTCGGTGCCAAACACGACGCCTTCGCCGTGCGTGGGGTGTTCAATTTTTGCTCCTATTCCAGGCATGTTCAATGGTTTGGACATGTATACTGAGCGTGGCCACCAAAGGTTACGTTCCTGTTGCCTGGGCGTTCATGTTTTCAAAATGGCGTTGTGGGGATTTCAGGCCCAGTTGGGTTGAATGAAACGGCTCCTCTCGTGCATCTTGCAAGGCATGCAACGTGGACGCGTACGATACCGTTGGGACCGCATCGCAGGAGTCGGGGGCACCTTGGTGTTGCTGTGCTTTCTCCTTGTGGCGTGGATTTCACCCGATGAGCCAGAAGCGGAGCCGGAATTGGAGCATCCTGGTGAAGCGGCTGTTGTCCCCCAGATTGAACCGCCAGCCTCTGTTCCGCAGCAGCAACCTGAACGTCCAGAACCCGAACCCGAGGTTGAAGTCGAGGAGGAAGTGTTGCCGTGTTCCTGCAACAAAGGCGTGCTGAAGCTGCCCAAGAATCCCTACACCGCACATCAACAAGCCGCACGGAATTTGCCCAATAGCTTTTTTGTCAAGGACAAAGCAGAACTGCGGGCCGGGAAGTCACGCGGCAACCTCGTCGATGTGACCGATGGCCGGGGCTACCACATCGCCCCATTGTCGCACAGCCATGCCATGTTGCTGCCCGAAGTCAAGTCGTTGTTGGAGGACATGGGCCACGCTTTTGCCGATCAGCTCGAGGGGACGAAGAGCGAGGGGACTACGTTCCGCGTGACGAGCTTGACAAGAACCGCGCGGCAGCAGGCACGCCTCGGACGCCGCAATTACAACGCCATTGATGGCGGCTCGACACACAGTTATGGCGCATCGTTCGACATCGCGTACACGGACCGGCCGAACAACGAGGCCGATTGCTCAGCACCCACACGGGCCATTCAGCACGTGCTGAAAACGTTCCAGCAATCTGGACGCATCCTCGTGATTCCGGAAAAGAACTGCATGCACATTACGCTTCGTCCTTGAAGCGCGTGCTCCTTTACAAGTGGATGACCTCGTCGTAGGCTGCAGCTGCAGCTTCCATCACCGCCTCGCTCAGTGTCGGGTGCGGGTGGACGGTCTTGATGAGCTCGTGACCGGTGGTTTCCAACTTGCGCAGGGCGACCAATTCGGCGACCATCTCTGTGACGTTGGCGCCGATCATGTGGCCGCCGAGCAACTCGCCGTACTTCGCGTCAAAAACGAGCTTAACGAATCCATCTTTGTGGCCTGAGGCGCTCGCCTTGCCCGATGCTGAGAACGGGAATTTGCCCACTTTGACCTCGTGTCCGGCTTCTTTGGCTTGCGCCTCCGTCATGCCCACGCTCGCCACTTCGGGGAAGCAGTACGTGCATCCGGGGATGTTGCCGTAGTCGATGGGCTCTGGCGTGTGACCGGCAATCTTTTCCACGCACGTGATGCCTTCTGCAGAGGCGACGTGCGCCAGGGCAGGACCGGGTACGCAATCGCCAATGGCGTAGTAACCGGGGATGTTGGTGGCGTAGTAATCGTCCACGACCACTTTGCCGTGATCAACGACGATGCCTACGTCCTCCAAGCCGATGTTTTCGATGTTGGCGACTACTCCTGCGGCGCTCAATACGACGTCACAAGCAATGGTTTCTTCGCCCTTCTTGGTCTTGATTTTGACCACCTGCTCCTTGCCTTTCGACTCGACGCCCAAAACCTCAGATGAGGTCATGACCTTAATGCCCGACTTTTTGAAGCTCTTTTCGAGTTGCTTGCTCACATCGCTGTCTTCGACTGGAACGATGCGGTCCTGGTACTCCACCACCGTCACTTCAGTGCCGATGGCGTTGTAGAAGTAGGCAAATTCCACACCGATGGCGCCGGAACCCACAACGACCATGCGCTTGGGCTGGTCCTTCAGGGTCATGGCCTCGCGGTAGCCGATGATGTTTTTGCCGTCCTGCGGAATGGAAGGCAACTGTCGGCTGCGAGCACCTGTGGCGATGATGATGTGGTCTGCGCTCAGGGTTTGTTTCTTGCCGGCTTCGTCTGTCACCTCGAGCTGCTTGCCCGGGAGCAATTTCCCGTTGCCCATGATGACGTCGATCTTGTTCTTCTTCATCAAAAACTGCACGCCCTTGGACATGCCGTCCGCGACGCCGCGGCTGCGCTTGACCATGCCGCCGAAGTCCGCTTTGGGCTTTGCGACCGAGATGCCGTAGTCTTCGGCGTGTTCGATGTACTCGAATACGTTGGCGCTCTTGAGCAATGCTTTCGTGGGAATGCATCCCCAGTTCAAACAAATTCCGCCAAGGGCTTCCCGTTCAACAACCGCTGTCTTGAGTCCCAATTGGCTTGCGCGGATGGCCGTGACGTAGCCGCCAGGGCCGCTACCGAGTACAATGACGTCGTATTTCATGGTTAGTCTTCGAAGTAAATCAGAATGAGGCGCGAAGTTAACGCATCATTCCGAGTCTGACGTGCTTCAATGCCCTACCTTTGAACTCTCATTTTTGCGGACAATTGAAAGAGAGTAAGATGCTGAACATCATCCTTTTTGGACCTCCCGGAGCCGGCAAAGGCACCCAAAGCGCCTACCTGGTCAAGCAGTATGGATTGGTGCACTTGAGCACCGGCGACATCTTTCGGGCCAACATCAAAGGCGGTACTGAATTGGGCCAACTCGCGCAATCCTACATGAATCAAGGCCAGTTGGTGCCGGACGATGTGACCATCCGCATGCTGGAATCCGAGGTGGACAAACACCCGGAAGCCAAAGGATTCATCTTCGATGGCTTCCCCCGAACGACCGCTCAAGCCGAGGCGTTGGACGTGTTTTTGAACGTACGCGAAACGCCCGTCTCGTGCATGCTCGCTTTGGATGTGGCAGAGGA
>CALKYI010000100.1 GCA_938003665.1 uncultured Flavobacteriales bacterium | reverse complement strand
ACGGTACTCGGTGCGATGGAGGTGGCACAAAACGGCGACATCGCGAATTGGAAAATTCCTGGCAAAATGGTCAAGGGAATGGGCGGTGCCATGGATTTGGTTGCGAGCGCTGAGAACATCATCGTGGCCATGATGCACACCAACCGCGCGGGGGCATCGAAGCTGCTTGACGCGTGTTCCTTGCCGCTCACGGGGGTAGGGTGCGTTAAGCGTGTGGTCACCAATCTCGCCGTGCTCGACATCCGGGACGGAGCGTTCCACCTCGTCGAGCGAGCACCGGGCGTCACGGTCGATGAAATCATCGCTGCCACTGCGGGCACCTTGGTGGTTCCGGACGAGGTTCCGGAGATGCAGGTCAGCTGAGGGCTGCTACGCCTGCACGCAGACGCGTCAACGTTGCCTCCTTCCCAAGGAAGGCTGCGAAATCGAACATTGACGGGCCTCCACCGGTGCCGGTCAACACGATGCGGAACGGCAGCAATACGGCGCCAAAACCAAGCTCGCGTGCCTCGAGGAAAGCCTTGAATTCACGTTCGACGGTTTCCGAATCAAACCGCTCGATGCCTTCCAACACCGCCGCGAGGTCATTCAAATAGCCGGCCGTTTCAGGCTTCCACTTTTTGCGGACCAACTTTTCGTCAAACGATTGCGGCGCTGCGAAAACGTAATCAATGGCGGGGATTTCGTGCAAAAACTGCACACGCTCCAGGAACATGTCAAGCACGGATTGGCATTTCGCGTCGTTCCATCCGTCCAGCTTGCCTTGGGCGGCTTCACGAAGCGGGGCAATCCACCGGCTGGTGTCGCCTTGGCGTAAGTATTGCTCGTTGAACCACAGGGTTTTATCCGGATTGAATCGGGCGCCAGCTTTGACCACGCGGTGCAGATCAAAGGCCGCGACAGCCTCTTCCAAGGTGTACAATTCTTCATCGTCACCGCTGCTCCATCCCAACAGCAGCAGCATGTTGATGAACGCTTCCGGGAGGTAACCTTGCTCACGGTACCCCATGGAAGTGGTGCCGGAGGCGGGGTCTTTCCATTCCAATGGTAAAATGGGGAAGCCGCCTTTGTCTCCGTCGCGCTTGCTGAGTTTCCCGTTTCCAGTCGGCTTCAAAATGAGCGGCAAGTGGGCGAAACGCGGAGCATCCCAACCAAACGCCTCGTAGAGCAGGACATGCAACGGCGCGCTGGGCAACCACTCTTCGCCTCGGATGACATGGCTGATTTGCATGTGGTGATCGTCGACGACGTTGGCCAAATGGTAGGTTGGCAGGCCGTCGGTTTTCATCAGGACTTTGTCGTCCAGTACATGGGTCGAGATGCGGATTTCACCGCGGATTTCGTCCTGCACCAACACCTCCCGGGCTTCATCCGGCATCTTGAATCGCACGGTGTACGGGTGGCCTTCGGCTTCAAGTTGTTGGACTTCTTCAGCGGACAAAGAGAGGGAATTGCGCATGCCCATGCGGGTGGTGGCGTCGTATTGCCAGACCTCCCCTTTTGACTCTGCCTCGGCGCGTTTTGCGGCCATGTCTTCTGGCGTATCAAACGCTTTGTATGCCGCCCCGGTTTCCACTAATCGTTCGAGTTCCTTTTGGTACAACTCGCTGCGTTCAGATTGCTTGTAAGGGCCAAATGTGCCGCCAGCACGGTCGTCTTCGTCGGGCGCAATTCCGCACCAATCCAATGCTTCTCGTATGTACTCCTCGGCTCCTTCGACAAAACGCGTTTGGTCGGTGTCTTCGATCCGCAGGATGAAGGTTCCGCCGTGTTTCTTGGCGAAGAGGTAATTGTACAGAGCGGTTCGGACGCCGCCCATGTGCAATGGGCCTGTGGGGCTCGGGGCAAATCGTACGCGGATGGATGAACTCATGGGAAAAGCTTCAATGGAAGGCGCAAAGATAGGGGCCAATTCCGGCGAGGTGCGCAGGTGAATTGTCCGATGTCGATTTTGAAACAAGCCGTTTCGGATACGGCTTGGGCAGGATCGGCCGGCCAAGTTTGTCAGCAGAAATTCTTACCAAATGAATGCATTGAGAAACAAGGTCCAGTTGATTGGACGACTCGGGAAGGATCCCGAATT
>CALKYI010000099.1 GCA_938003665.1 uncultured Flavobacteriales bacterium | reverse complement strand
GCTTTGTAGTATGGTTTGGCTTGGAATTCGCACTTGGCTCCGTACTCGTGCTCCAATCGGTACTGGATGACTTCAAACTGCAGTTCACCGACGGTGCCCACAATTTTGCGGTTGCCAAGCGATCGAATGAACAGCTGAGCAACCCCTTCATCGGTCAATTGCTGGATGCCCTTTTCCAGCTGCTTGCTTTTCATCGGATCCTTGTTGACCAACTCCTTGAAAATCTCGGGAGAGAAACTGGGAATGCCGCGAAAGACCATGCCTTCGCCTTCGGTGAGCGTGTCACCGATTTTGAAGGTACCCGTGTCGTACAGTCCCACAACGTCGCCAGGCCACGCTTCATCCACGACGTTTTTGTCTTGGGCGAGGAAGGTGGCTGGATTGGCGAACTTCATCTTCTTGTCGAGCCTGGTGTGCTGGTAAAACGTGTTGCGCTGAAACTTCCCGCTGCAGATGCGCATGAACGCGATACGGTCGCGGTGCCGGGGGTCGATGTTGGCGTGGATCTTGAAAATGAATCCCGTGAATTGAGGCTCCGTGGGGGCTACCTCACGCACGTCCGTTGAGCGCGGTCGGGGGTCAGGCGCAATATCGATGAACGTGTCAAGCATCTCTTGGATGCCAAAATTGTTCACCGCGCTGCCAAAGAATACTGGAGCCAATTGGCCTTCGAGGTAGGGCGCTGCATCCCAAGGTTCGTAAACGCCTTCAATCAGTTCCACATCGTTGCGCAATTGATCGGCATGCTCGGAGGTCACCAACTCATCCAAGTCGGGGTCGGCGATGTCGGCGATGGACACCACTTCCTTCGCGATTTTGGTTTTGTCGGGATTGAACAAGCGCAGCTCCTTCTCGTACAAGCTGTATACCCCTTTGAAGGAATGGCCTCCGCTGATGGGCCAGCTCAAGGGGCGCACCTGGATTTGTAGCTTTTCCTCGAGTTCATCCAACAGGTCAAACGGATCTTGACCCTCGAGGTCCATCTTGTTGATGAAGATGATCACGGGCGTGTTGCGCATGCGGCACACCTCCATCAATCGTTCAGTCTGGGCCTCCACACCTTTCACACAATCCACAACGAGGATGACGCTATCGACAGCAGTTAGCGTGCGGTAGGTGTCTTCCGCAAAATCTTTGTGACCGGGCGTGTCGAGCAGATTGATCAGGCGGTCCTTGTAGTGGAAGGCCATGACCGAGGTAGCCACCGAAATCCCACGTTGGCGCTCGATTTCCATGAAATCCGATGCTGCGGTCTTGGTGATCTTGTTGTTCTTCACCGCGCCGGCCGTTTGAATCGCGCCACCGAACAGCAGAAACTTTTCGGTCAACGTGGTTTTACCGGCATCCGGGTGGCTGATGATGGCGAAGGTTCTTCGCCGCTGGATTTCGTCTTGAATTGCGCCCATGGAGGCGCGAATTTACGATGCAGAAGCGCGAATTGCTTCGAGGGTTTCCGACCACTGCTGAACGGCATGTTCCTTGGTGAATCGCTGGGCATGCACGGCATCGGCGATGGGCAGTGAATCGATGGATTGCAAAGCTCGAGCGAGCGCGTGGTCGTCGCCCGGTTCGATCAGCGTTCCGTGCGTTCCGTGTCCGAGCAATTCCGGGGTTCCGCCAGCGTTGGTGCCCACCACGGGCACCTGACGAGCGAGGGCCTCGATGGTGACCATGCCGATGGTCTCGGATACACTGCACATGGCATATGCGTCACAGGCATCGTAAGCAGAGAGCAGCGCTTCGGTAGGCGGGTGCCAATGCACACGGTCAGAGACTCCCAATGACTCGGCCAATGCTACGCATTCAGAGCGGTAATCGTGGCCTGCATTGGGGGTGTTTTCGCCAATGATCAATGCGTGCCATGCGGCGTCGGTTTTGGCCAACGCCCGAATCAAGGTGTCATGGCCTTTCAAGGGATCGATGCGCCCAAATAGCCCTACGATTTTGACGCCTGCAGGGAGATTCCACTTCGCCTTGGCTTCTGTGGACTTGGGAGCCGAGAACCAGTTGGCCTCCAATGCGAGTGGAATTACCTCGATTTGATCTGGCGTCAACGGGGTGTTCTTTAATGCTTCGTCACGCAAGTGGTGCAGGGGGGCAATCCAACGCGAGACGCGTTTGTACCGCAGCCGATGCCATGGTTTGGTTTTGGGCTGTGGAATTTGCATTCCTTGATGGAACACCAGGTCGGCGCCACTGTTGCGAATCGCGAGGCTGCACAACGGCAAGTCCCGCGGGTCGCGGACCCACAGGATGTCGGTCTGGGTCGATTGGAGGTGCTGCTTCAACCTCCTTGCAGCCGCAAAAGGGAGGTGCCGGTGCTGCCGTGAAACAAGCCGAACGTCCAAGTCCATGTTGGAAGCAGCCTCCTCGAGTGGTGACCCTTTGACGCAGTTGATTTCGGCGACGTGGCCGATTTCAGTCATCCAGGTGGCGTACCGGATGAGGTTGCGTTCCAATCCACCCCAACCTGTCGAACTGGATAGGAAGGCGATCCTCATCGGCGATCAGGACGAACGGTGATTTCGCTGTACACGCCTCGGCCTGCGGATTCGATAGCCTGTGCAATGGCTTCAGCAATGAATCCGGCATCCATGCCTGCTTCGAATTGGGGACGGTAGGACTCCCGGAGGTCGGCGTTGTTGGTCTGGTCAATGAATGCCGTGTTGACGGCGCCTGGGTTGATGGTTGTGACTGCGAGGTCTTCCCGAAACTCGATGCGGAGCGATTCGCTTAGGGCGAGTACGGCGTGTTTCGTTGCGCAATAGACGCCGCTGTTGGGAAACACATTTCGTGCAGCGATGGAGCCAATTTGAATGACGTGGCCTTTGTTCGAAACGAGCGACGGCAGGGCAGCGTGGAGGGTGGCGAGCACCCCTGTTACGTTCACATCGACCATGGTTTTCCAATCCTCAAACCGCGCTTCGGTGAGCGGTGAGAAAATCCCAAGTCCCGCATTGGGAATGCACACATCAATGCCGCCCCATGCGTCTACCATGCGGTCCACAGCCGCCTTTACGGCATCGTGGTCCCGCACGTCCACTTCGGCGCATTCAATGGCGCCATCGGGGTGGTGTTCAGCAAGCCTTTGCATGGCTTCGGTGTTTCTCGCCATTAAAAAGATGCGGTGTCCTTTGGTAGCGAGCAGTTCAGCTGTGGCGGCCCCAATTCCGCTAGAACCACCTGTAATAAGTATGCGGAGCGATTTCACGGGTCGAAGGTACGGCGAGCGGTGCGGTCAATTGTTGGGTTTGACCGACGCGAATCCGATGACTCGATCAAAACCGTTCAAATCCCAGTAGTAAACCAAACACATATATGGCGTATCGGCCAAAGCATGCGACCCCTCAATGGCCGCGATGTTGGATGGCTGAGCTTGAAGGCTTGCGTAGTCCAATTTGCCACGATCCAGCGATGGACGTACCCGGTATTCGTAGTTGTAGTACCCCTGTTTCAACAGGAGAGAGGCTTCGTAATGCCGGGTCTCGGGGTTCCAAATGAGGCGGTGGCTTTCCGGATAGGACCAATTGGACAATGCGCCATAGACGTAGATGTCTTCTTGCAGTCGCTCTTCAAAAGCCTGAAGGGAAAAGTGGGTCCAGACATAATCACTGCCGGTGGCGTCGTCTTGCAACTCGTTGGAAATCACAAAGTGGCCGTCCAAATCTTGTTGGGCTTTGAGGAAAGCGTACGTGCGGGGTTCGTCCTCGTCGAGGTAGGCGTGCCAATGCGTTCCCTCGTCGACGATGCGTTCAATCCCGAGGCTGGCAAACCGGAGGCTTTTCAAATCGGCAAAACGCCACGTATTGCCGCCGGCGAACGATTCGGGACCGGTCGGATTGAAGGTGACCTCTTCGCCACGGACAAACTGGGGCTCCATGCCCTGCACGGCCGTTTCCCAGCGGCCATTTTGCATCAATACCACCTGCAAGGCATCGTAGGCGTCATAAATCGGATAGCGGTCGGCGCTGTGCAGGACGGCCAAATCCACCTCCTGGTGAGTGCGCTTATTGCGAATGATGGAGGAGGGGCCAACCTGAATCTCCACATCGACGAGTGACTCATATACCACAAAGCGTTCTTGGATGAGGGCTCGTTCCGGATCGGACGTGTCGTAAATCTCTGCGATGTAGTTCCCACTCTTGGTGAATTGCACAATGTCGTTCGGAAAGGTGGTTGAATAGTGCGTAAATGGGGCCTTGGTATTGAAGCTCGTCTCAATCGTTTCGAAAGCAACGGTAGGAAATCCCGCGAGGAAATCGGAAGGCATCAGGTCCGGCGAGTCGTACCAATCGAACGTGCAATGCTTCAGCCTCACTTCGAGCGTTCGGTATTCTGGGGAGAAATCATCAAAGCTCAAGGTCAATCGTCCGCCTACGAGTGGGATGAATGG
>CALKYI010000098.1 GCA_938003665.1 uncultured Flavobacteriales bacterium | reverse complement strand
CGCCATCGCCTCCGCTTGACCAGTCGTACGTGAAGGGGCCAACGCCCGTATTGATTCCCGCTTCGAGCACCGCGTCGTCTCCTGGACACAGAGGACTGTTCGTTTGCTCTCCATAGATCACCAATTCCGGGGGCATGGTGTAGGTGATGGTTGCGGTTTGCTCGTTGCCGCAGACGTCCGTGACCGTGATTTGCGCCGCGCCCGGATCGTCCGTTTCGATGACATTCACCGCCAAAGTGTCGGAATCGCCGGTATTCCACAAGAAGTCAAACGGGCCGTATCCACCAACGGTCTCTACCTCGAGGACCGCTTCCCCGTTGCAGATGCCGACGGGATTTTCGTATTGCAATTCTGTCGGCTCAAAGTCTTGAATGATGAGGGTTGCCGAGCGCAGCACCGAGTCGCCGCACAGGTTGACATAGATGTACTCGATGGTCACCGTCTCGGGGCCCTCTGCCTCGGCATCGGGGATGACGTTCAGGGGAATCTCGTAGGTGAATTCGCCCACTTCCATGATGACCTCTGGGTCGATGGTTTCGTAGTCGACGCCGTTGGTGGCGGTTCCAGAAATTGTGACGTCCAGCGTGTCTTCGGTATCAGCAAGGGGACGGTTGATAATGAAGACCGCGTCGTTGCAGGTTTCCACGACTGTGGTGTCCCCACCGAAAATCTGATTCCCGGAAATGGAGGCCGTTGCGACCAGATCGAATGAATTGGAGGTGAAGGATCCTTCTTCGAGCACCACAATCGATTCCAACGCTGTGTCCGATCCGTCTGCGATGGCCAGTTTGATGTGGTACGTTTCTCCGCATTGCACGGCTGCTTCAGCCGTGAAGGTTTGGGTGTAGCCCAGAATACAGATGCCGTTTTCGGATTGGTTGTTGACGTAATACTGGGAATTGGTTCCTGAATTCACCGAAGAAATCGTGATGGGGAGCGGCGGGTCCGCGTCAGGAACGCCAGCGATGTTGATGGCACCATCCGGGAAGCCGGCGGGACTGGCATATTCACCCACAATGCCGGGACCACTCAAGAAAAAGGCGAAAACGTCGTTGTACTGGGTGTTGATCCATGTTTCGTATTCGTCCGAACCAAAAACGTAGTTGAAGCTAATGGAGTCACCGGATGCGGTGAAGTCAAATTCCAACACACAGCCATCATTGACCGAGCTCACAGAAAAGGTCTGGCCAATGAGGGGCGGAACAGAGTTCGCGATATCCAACAGATCCGGGTCGTTGAATGCGGTGCCCAAGCAATCGCTGCAGGTTCCAAATTCACACGCGATGTTAACCGCAGCGTCCGAACTCAAGACCAAGCCGGAGCCGATGGTGAACACGTCTTCTCCACCGGTCATGTAGCCGAGTTGGCTGGCACCGCCGGTGTACGTGATGTTGAAGGCTTCGACCCCTTCTCCCAAAAGGATCTCGTTGACATATTCCTCGATGGTGAAGGTTGAATTCACATCTATTTGGCCCCAGGCATTGATGCTTAAGCAGCCAGAGAAAATCAGAAGGCAAAGGAGGTGAAGTGTGCGCATGGTTCAATAGTCCGAAGAAAGGTACGTGGAAATGCCGCTTGGACATCCCACGAAAAAGCGGGTAGTCAACAAGGTATCTTTCATTACCCCCGTAACTTTGGCACTATGAAGACGCTCATTTCCATTGAAGGGTTGCGCAAAACGTACCACATCGGCACCCAGCAAGTTCACGCCTTGGATGGCCTTGACTTGGCCATCGATGTGAATGAATACGTCGCGCTTATGGGCCCTTCAGGAAGCGGAAAGTCCACCCTCATGAACGTCTTGGGATGCCTGGATTCGCCGACTGCTGGTTCCTATCACCTCAATGGCCAAAACGTCGCCAATTTGGACGAGGATGCCTTGGCGGATATCCGCAACCGAGAGATTGGTTTTGTCTTTCAGACGTTCAACTTGTTGCCGCGTTACAGCGCGTTGGAAAACGTCGCCTTGCCGTTGATTTATGCCGGATTGTCCAAGCGCGAGCGCTTGGAGCGTGCCGAAGAAGTGCTCGAGATGGTGGGGTTGCAAGACCGCATGGTGCACAAGCCCAATGAATTGAGTGGGGGCCAGCGGCAACGTGTGGCAGTGGCTCGCGCCTTGGTCAACCGGCCTTCGATCATTCTCGCCGATGAGCCTACGGGCAACCTGGATACGGCTACCTCCATGGAGATCATGAACCTCTTTGGCGAAATCCAAGCCGCCGGCAACACGGTCATCCTGGTGACACACGAAGAAGATATCGCCGAATGCGCCCACCGTATCGTCCGCTTACGCGACGGAAAAGTGGAGTCTGGAAATGGCTGAATGCTGCGGTTCGTACTGTTTCTTTGTATCTTAATTACGGGAATAATTATCGAGGAATATGCAACGGGAACGCATTGTGAATTTGCGCGATGAAGCGCAGGTAGGCCGGGAAGTTTTGGTGCAAGGTTGGGTACGGACTTTCCGCAACGACCAGTTTATTGCGTTGAATGACGGCTCTTGCTTGGGCAATTTGCAGTTGGTCATCGACCGAGAGGCGACAGAGGATGCAGTCAAAAAGCGAATCACGACAGGTGCTGCCATTGCGGCCAAGGGAGTCATCGAAGCCTCCCAAGGTCGCGGTCAAGTGACCGAATTGAA
>CALKYI010000097.1 GCA_938003665.1 uncultured Flavobacteriales bacterium | reverse complement strand
CACGAATGGATTCTGCGCCTCGGTGATGATGCCTTGGTGCTGGCACAGCGGCTCTCCGAGTGGTGCAGCCATGGCCCCGCGTTGGAAGAGGACATCGCCTTGTCCAACATCGCTCTGGACTTGCTCGGGCAGGCGCGTGCATTGTTGACCCTAGCCGGCGAACGAGAAGGGCAGGGACGCGATGAGGATGCATTGGCCTACTTTAGAACCGACCGGGAATTCACGAACGTTTTGTTGGTAGAAGTTCCCAATGGCCATTTTGGCGACACCATCGTGAGCCAAATGCTTTTTGACCAATTCGCACTTCTTCGATACGAAGCATTGGCCGGCCAAAGCGCAGAACCCGAAGTTGCAGCCATCGCGGCCAAAGCGGTAAAAGAAGTCCGTTACCACGCGGCGCATTCCGCCCAATGGGTTGTCCGATTGGGAGATGGCACAGAAGAAAGCCACAAAAAGGTCCAGGAAAGCCTCAATGTGCTTTGGCCTTACACGCAAGAGCTATTTGAAGACGATGCTGTTTCACAGGCTTGTGCAACCGAAGGGGTACTGCCGTTGAACGCTTCTTACCATGCACGATGGAAAGAACAGGTTTTGGCCATTTTGGAAGAGGCGACGCTCAACTGTCCAGAGACTTCTGCCTTGCTCACTGGAGGACGAGAGGGCAAGCACACAGAGCACCTGAGTTACTTGCTGGCGGAGATGCAAGTGCTGCAACGCACCTACCCGGGAGCAAAATGGTAACGGAACGAGTCGCACGCGTTCAGCGTGTACTGGAGCAAGTCATGGATCCGGAGCTGCCGTTCCTCACGGTGACAGAATTGGGAATGATTCGCGGTTGTTCTGAGTTAGAAGACGGAACCATTGAAATTCTTCTGACCCCCACGTACTCTGGGTGCCCTGCGACCGACGCCATACAAGAAGACATCGAAGCCGCCCTCTCCCCCGTTGAGACTCGATTCAAGATTCGGGTTGTGCATGCACCAACTTGGACGACCGATTGGATTTCAGATGCTGCACGCGAAAAAATGCGACAGAACGGCATTGCTCCACCAGAAGGATCCAGTGCCGATAAAGCCTTCCTGTTGGGCAAGGCCCAAGAGGTGCCTTGCCCTCGATGCAACGGGAAGGACACCAAGCTCGTGAGCCCGTTTGGCTCCACGGCCTGCAAGGCACATTACCAATGCAATGCATGCGCTGAGCCCTTTGATCATTTCAAGTGCTTCTGAGCGAAACCTTCCGATAGTTCTGGACGTAGAACGCCTATGACCTCATTCAATTTAGCCCCTTCGGTGCGCGCACTGAAAGAAGACAAGGCTACCTGGAAGTCGCGTTTCCACCAGCTCAAAGTCAAAAGCGTACACGGTGGCGTTGACCCGGATTTTCGAGCCACTACGCGGGACCTGTACTTCCGGGAGTTACGCAAGCAATTGAATGCCATCGATCGTTTCCAGTCAGATGCAGGGGAGCGCCCGATATTAGCGCGCATTATGCTTTTGCGTGCGATTCGAACTGCACCGCTTGTCCGGTTTAGCCAATCGCATTGGGTGGAGCTGAACGATCACCACACGGATCTGCTCCAGGCCCTCTACGGCCGCGTTGGCGCCATCAAGGCGCTCC
>CALKYI010000096.1 GCA_938003665.1 uncultured Flavobacteriales bacterium | reverse complement strand
CATGAGGACCGCGCGGCTGGCCTTGGGGTCTATCCAGTCTTCAAAGGCTTCGATAGCTTCATCAAAAAAAGGAGCACGGTCCACGTCCGATTGCGTGATGCTGGTCAGTTGCGTGCAGAATTTTGAAATCTGCGGGTGCAGGGTGGGCTTGACAAAGACGCAGAATTCATCCACGATGTCGAGTGACTCGTTCACTTTGACGGCACCAATTTCAATCACCTCGACCCGTTTCGGCGCACGGCTTCTCCAGCACGTGGCTTCCAAATCGTAGATGATGAAATGCCGTTGACTCATGAAAGTCAAAGATAGCCCAAAGACCTGAGGCCGTTTGCGTAATTTGGAGCGATGAACGTCCCGGAACATTTGGTGGTGCTGACCGGCGCTGGCATGAGTGCAGAAAGCGGCATTGCGACCTTTCGTGGTGCAGGTGGACTTTGGGAAGGCCACCGGGTCGAAGATGTGGCGACGCCTGAGGCCTGGGTACGTGACCCGGAACTCGTGACCCGGTTTTACAACGAGCGGCGCCGGGCGGTATGGGAGGCCCAACCGAACAAGGGACACCAGCAATTGGCGGACTGGCAGGACCGCATGCACGTTCAGATCATCACGCAAAATGTGGACGACCTGCACGAGCGCGCCGGTTCGCGAAACGTGTTGCATTTGCACGGCGAATTATCCAAGGCGAGAAGCTGCGGACCGAATGCCGATTCCTATCAACTGGACCATTGGGAAATGAAAACATCCGACCGCTGTTCGGCGGGTTACCCGCTCCGACCGCACATTGTGTGGTTTGGGGAAGCGGTTCCCAAGATGGTGGAGGCGTTTCCCTTGGTCAAGCAGGCGGACTGCGTGCTTGTTATCGGCACCTCCCTTCAAGTCTATCCCGCCGCTCAGCTGGCATTCGAGGCCGCACCGGGTGTTCCCTTGCACGTGATTGACCCTGCAGCTGATGTGCTGGACGTGCCGAACGCTACAGCGTGGGCCTGCTCTGCCTCAGAAGGGTTGGCGCAATTGAATGCGCGTTGGTTCGGTTAGGCCTGGGCGCGTTTGCGCCATGGCGAGCGCTTGGCGCCTGTTGGGGCTAAAGCTGCCCGACCCGGGGCAGTTTTACCCAAAAGACTCGCTGCCAACGCGGCAATTTCCGCAGCCGTCAGGTCAGTGTCCCGTTCGAGCACGTCGGGCGTAAAATGCGCATCGACAAAGTGCGTGTCGAATTTCCCGGATCGGAAAGCGTCGTGGTCGATGGCAAAGCGTCCAAAATCCAATGTGGTGTACACCCCGGCAACTTCGTATTCATCGATGGCGCGAATGCACCGGTCAATGGCCGCTTCCCGGTTGGGTGCGTGCACCACCAACTTTGATAGCATGGGGTCGTAATGAATCGGGATTTCCTGGCCTTCTTCCACGCCGTCGTCAACGCGCACCCCGGGACCGGTGGGTGGGGCGTAGCGGTGCAGTGTACCCGTGTCAGGCAGGAAGCCCGCCCGGGCATTTTCGGCGTACACACGGATTTCGATGGCATGTCCTCGAATGCTCAAGTCGTCTTGGCTGAAGGAGAGGGGATGCCCTTCGGCGATGCGAATTTGTTCGCGGACCAAGTCCACATTGGCAATGCACTCGGTCACGGGATGCTCCACTTGAAGGCGCGTATTCATTTCCAAGAAGTAGTAACGCATCTGGTCGTCGAGCAAAAACTCCACAGTCCCCGCTCCCACGTAATTGCAGCTTTTGGCCACCTCGATGGCGCTTTTGCCCATGGCCTCTCGCAGCTCGGGTGTCAAGACGGCAGAAGGCGCTTCCTCGACCACTTTCTGGTGGCGTCGTTGGATGCTGCACTCGCGTTCGAACAAATGCACAACGTTGCCGTGCGTATCCGCGAGGATTTGAATTTCGATATGCCGGGGCGAGGTGACGAAGCGTTCAATGAAAACAGCACCATCGCCGAAGGCATTGACCGCTTCTGATACGGCCCGTTCAAAGCTGTTTTCCAGTTCGGCGTCTTCGCGAACGATGCGCATGCCTTTTCCACCGCCGCCAGCACTGGCCTTGATGAGCAGGGGGTAGCCGATGCGGTTGGCCACTTCTCGCGCTTCCTCCGGCGTATGCACGGGGTGGTCTGTGCCAGGCACCAACGGAACGTCGAACGGCTTGACCGTTTCTTTCGCGGCCAATTTGGAGCCCATGGTTTCGATGGCGTGAGGGCGGGGTCCGATGAAGCGAATGCCCGCTTCTTCGACCGCAGTCGCGAAGGCGGCGTTTTCGGATAAGAAGCCGTACCCCGGATGGATGGCGTCGGCGCCGGTGCTGCGTGCGGCGTCGATGATTTTCGAGGCAACGAGGTAGCTTTCGGAGGAGGGCGCGGGTCCGATGTGGATCGCTTCGTCGGCGTACCGTGCAAAGGTGGCATTGCGGTCGGCATCGGAATAGACAGCCACGGTGGCGATGCCCATTTCTTTCGCGGTGCGCATGACGCGCAATGCGATTTCTCCGCGATTGGCGACCAGGATCTTCTGAATGGGTTGGATGCTGGAGTCGTTCACAGTGCAGAGGTAGTGAAAAATCGAAGGAAAGAAAAGGGAAAGAAAAAAGGGCAAGCGATTCCTATCGCACCGCTACAACCGTCTACCCTTGCTGCCTTCCGGCCCTGGGGGAGTTGACGGGAGCTGGTCGTAGGAGACTTGCCCCGTGCAAAGATACCATGAATTTCTGCGTTGCACTACCTTGTGGGCATGAAAATCCCCATGCAATCCCTACAACAAGGTGCGGCCGCTGGCGTGATCCTCGTCGTCCTCAAGTTGGTGGCCTATCTGCTCGGAATCGAAGCCATGACAAGTGGCTGGGTCGGTTTCGGTCAATTGGTGCTCGTTGTCGCTGGCATGTTCCTGGCTTGCACCATGGAGCGTAAGGCTGTAGCCGGAGCATTCACGTTCGGTGAAGCATTTGTGGCGGCCTTGGTCGCTGCGGCGACCACAACCTTTTTGGGGCTGGGCATGGATGTGGTATTGGGCTCCATCATCGATCCGGATTTGAGTTCCAAAATGATGGAATTCACGATGCAGGAATTTGAGGCTTCAGGTGTGTTCAAGATGGTGCCGGAAGACCAAGTAGAGGGCATGCTCGCAGATGTAGAATGGGCCATGAAGCCGGCAGGGCAGGCACTGAGCTGGGCATTGGGCTTGCTGTTTTGGGGCGTTATTTCATTGATCGTTGGCGCCATCATGAAGCGTTC
>CALKYI010000095.1 GCA_938003665.1 uncultured Flavobacteriales bacterium | reverse complement strand
TTTAATTTGCTCGACGAGGCGTTCGCAGGGGTCGACCCCATCGCAGTGGAAGACATTCAGCGCATCGTAGAAAAACTGCGCCGCCGAAACATTGGCATCCTCATCACGGACCACAACGTCCAAGAAACGCTGCACATCACCGACCGAGCTTACTTGCTATTCGAAGGGCGTATTCTGAAGCACGGCACCGCCGAAGAACTGGCTTCCGAAGAACAGGTCCGCCGGGTCTACCTTGGGCAAAACTTCGTGCTTCGCCCTAAATCCGACCTTGCTGATTGAGCAAGCGGGCCACGTACTTCCCGATCACATCAAATTCCAGATTGACCGCGTCGCCCGGGCGAAGGGTGTGCAAGTTGGTATGCTCCCAAGTGTAGGGAATGATGGCCACGCTGAAGCCGTCTGGATGGGAATCAACAACGGTCAAACTGATGCCGTTGACCGTGATGGAACCTTTCGGAACCGTGACGTATTCAGGGTGCACCCCGTGGGAGAAATGCAGCACCCAGCTCCCATCTTCGTCGCGGACCTCCTTCAACTTTGCCGTCGTGTCTACGTGGCCTTGAACCAAGTGGCCGTCGAGGCGCCCACCCAATTGCGTGCAGCGCTCCAAGTTGACCACACTGCCTTCCTTCCATTGCCCCAAACTGGTGCGTTCCATCGTTTCTTGGACGACCGTCAAGCACACACCGTCGTGCGCCACACTTTGATCGACTTGCAACTCATTCGCAAAAGCAGCCGCCACGGTGAAGTGGACATTGCTGCCTTCGTGTTCGACCTTTTCAATGCGGCCGTTCTGCTCAATGATTCCTGTAAACATGCTATTCGGTTACGGGTGCAACACCTCCCATGAGGTGAAGTTCACCGCTGAACTTTTCTTCCACCAAGCCCACCAGTCGAATCGTCCAAACCCTTGCCGTGTAGAAGTAAATGCCGTCAGCGCACATTCCTCCATCTCGGTGCTCTCCGGTCCACCCGATGTCGGGATTTGACGATTGGAATACCTCTTCCCCCAGTCGGTTGTAAATCCGCACGTCCACCGAGTCGATGAACTTCCACGGATAGGCTTCAAATGCATCGTTCAGGTTATCGAGATTGGGCGTAAACACATTGGGCAAGAAGTAAAACGGACAATTATCCGCACAAAGGGTATCGCTCAATGCGCTTTCATTTCGCCGTAATACGCCATCCGGACCGGGTTGCAAGCTGTCCAAAGCGGTGACTGCAAAACAGCCCGCGATTGTCCCACGCTCACCTTGCTCGTTCCATGTGTATGCCAACTGTTCCGGGTCAGAAAAAATCTCCACCGGACGCAGCGTGTCATCCAAAGTTGGCGCCCAGTACAACCGGTAGGCCATGACGTCGTCCGCACACCCGAGGATGTTGTCCCAAGTAAACTAGGTTTCCTCCTCCACGCAATCGGATTCCATCGCAAAGTTGGGCGGGCACGGCGGCGTGTAATCAAACGGTTTCGCGCATGCCGTCTGGCTCCAATTCAACAATGGCCCGGGTATGGCATCTCCATCGTAATGCCCAATGGTCTGCACGCGGTAGCAATAAGTCTGGTTGTTAACCAAACCAGTATCGATGTAGGTGGCTTCGG
>CALKYI010000094.1 GCA_938003665.1 uncultured Flavobacteriales bacterium | reverse complement strand
TGGTCTGAAGGCTATGTTTTGCTGTGGGGAAGTGTTTGTCCTCTCCACCGTGCGGGGCACGGGAACGGTGTGGTTGCAATCCCTGCAGGTTAGCCGACTGGCCAATCGGATTTTGGCCAATGCGCCGTCGGCTGGAGGAAGCTCAAAAGGGGAGAAGTCACCTTTGGGACAACTCGGTCGCATGATGGACGGTGATTTTCGAATTTGAACTATGTTTGTACAAGTCCTTCAGCAAGCAAAGCGCGTGCGGTCAGCCCTCACGTCCACTTACCCCACTTTTTCTAGATGAAACTTTTCGTTGCCAAATTGAACCGAGATGTTCAGGATGAGCATTTGGTCGAGGCGTTCTCAGCATTCGGTGAAGTCGCATATGCGCGGGTCATTACGGACCGCGATACCGGTCAGTCCAAATGCTTTGGTTTTGTTCAGATGCGAGAAGAGTCCGCTGGAAGGGCTGCCATCGAAGCCATGAATGGGGCGGAGCTGATGGGGTTTCGAATGGTTGTAAAGGAAGCGGAAGAGCGTCCTCGTGCGCAAGGGGCTGGAGGCGATCAACGTCCTGGCCGGCGTCCCGAATCTTCAGGAGACCGTCCGCGTTCACCTCGCGGATCAGACGGCGCAGAATTCAGTCGTCAATCCGGGCCGCCTGAGGCACCTCAACGCGATTTTCGCAAAAAATCAAGTCCGAAAAAGGGCGGCAAGCCAAAGGGCCAACGCGACATCTACGCCGACGGTCCGAAGCCATCAAAATTGAAAAAATCGAAGCCAAAAAACACCGATTGGCTGGACGATTTAGACGATTATTGATCTTATTCGTTTGATCACAAATTCGGGAGCGATAGGCTCCCTTTTTTGTGCCTTTTTGGATGGTTTTGAGGGTGCTATTCCACTCGAATTACATCCCCTTTTAGGCGGTTAAAAAACAGATTTAATCGAGATAATTGGCTTGAATATCGATAAGTGTGCGAAAATTCGCTATATTTACGATGCCATAAACCATCACGAAAATGAGCCGTATCCTACTGCTTTGCGCCGGATTTTTGATGTCCGGACTCACTTTTGGTCAGTATTCACTGACAGTTTCGGAGCATGCGACTGACATCGTCCCAGGTCAAACGACCTACCGGATGTACGTTGACATGGTCAATTCTGGGGACTTTTTGAGTTCCGTTTACGGAAACGAAGGCGACCCGCTGTCGTTCTCCACTTCGGACGGATTCTACAATGACGCTTTCGGTGCTACAGTCGCTTCAGGCATCAACCCCGCGTTTATTGGGTTTTTCCCAACCATTGCAGCGGATAGCTGGATCACCATTGGGATTGACAGCCAAAACGTAGGGGATGAAGTGGCGATTAGCACGGTCGAGGATGCCACGCAACCGTACATTGCTGCATTCCAGGAAGGATCTGATATTGATGGACAAGACATTACCATCAACACCCAAACAGGGGGCGCGTGGTATGTGTTGAACGGGACACCGAACGGATTACCCGACGATAATATGCAGGTGTTGGTGATGCAGTTCACCACCGCAGGCACATTCTCTGGCCAAATGAACTTCCAAATCTTCGAGAACGGTGATGGTTCTACGGACATTCGGAAGACGATTTCGTTTGATGGCACCGGTACATTCTACCAGGAAGGCGACGGTGGCGGTGGTACAGATCCTGTCTTGGGCTGTACGGATGCCACGGCATGCAACTATGACGCTGATGCAACGGAAGATGATGGTTCTTGCTTGCAGCTCGATGAATGCGACGTATGCGGCGGTGATGGCATCGCTGATGGTGCATGCGATTGCGAAGGCAACACACCAGACGCAGGCTATGACTGCGATGGCAACTGCTTGAACGACGCGGACGGCGACGGCACGTGCGACGAATTCGAAG
>CALKYI010000093.1 GCA_938003665.1 uncultured Flavobacteriales bacterium | reverse complement strand
TCATCTGCTGAACCATGGACCGCAAGCCGTTGGCTCGCGTCGGGCTCAAGTGAGCGTCCAGCCCGATTTTTTCGATGAACCAGAGGTCGGCCTGAGCGATGACCGCCGGAGGCAATCCACTCAACGCTCGTACCATCAAGGCGGCCAATCCCTTGGTAATAATGGCATCACTGTCAGCTCGAAATTGAACCTTGCCGTCCCCGTCCTTGGCAGCCAATAACCAGACGCGGGACTGACACCCGCGAATCAGGTGGTCGTCTTGCTTTTCCTCCTCCGCAATAGTTTCCAACTCTTTGCCCAACTCGATGATGTGCTCATACCGCTCCATCCAGTCTTCGAAGAATTCAAATTCCTCGGCGATGTCTTCTTGACGTTGTTGGAGAAGTTCACTCATAATGTCGGTTATGAATTGGCTCGGTCATTAACCCCGCAGCATGCGGACGGCTTTGACGGTTGCGGCTACGAAGGTATCGACTTCCTGTAACGTGTTGTACGCACCGAACGATGCGCGCACCGTGCCGGGGATGTCGTACCGTTCCATGAGCGGTTGCGTGCAGTGGTGGCCTGTTCGAACGGCTACGCCTTGGGAGTCCAACAAGGTGCCAATGTCGTAGGGGTGCGTACCCTCGACGACAAAGCTCACCACGCCTGCAGCCTCCGAGGTCGTCCCGATGAAACGCATGCCGTCGATGCTGCTCAAGCCTTTTCGCGCCTGCGCAGCGAGCATGGTCTCATGGTCCATCATGGCCTCCGCACCGATGCCATTCAACCAATTCAACGCGACGCCCAAGGCAATCGCGCCGCTGATGTGCGGGGTGCCCGCCTCGAACTTGTGCGGCAGTCCGGCGTACGTCGTTCCGTTTTCGATGCTCACCACATCGATCATTTCACCGCCGCCGCGCCATGGCCGCATCGCCTCGAGCAGTGTGCGCTTTCCGTAAAGCACACCGATTCCCGTCGGTCCGTAGGCCTTGTGACCCGAGAAAATGTAGAAGTCACAGTCCAGGTCCTGTACATCTACGGTCATGTGCGGTACGGCTTGGCACCCGTCGATTAAAACCGCGGCCCCTGCGGCCTTGGCTTGTGCCGTCAATGCCTGTGCATCGTTCACCGTGCCCAGGGTGTTGGACACGTGCACAAACGCAAAAAGTTTCGGGCCCTTCGCCAGCTTGGCAGCGACGTCCTCTTTATCCAACGCGCCGTTGTCCTGAACCTCTACTACCTCAATGGTAGCACCCACCTCATCCGCCAGCATTTGCCACGGTACGATGTTGGCGTGGTGCTCCATCCGCGTCAGCAAGATGGTATCGCCCTGGCCGATGTGATCCCGGCCCCATGTCTGCGCCACCAAATTGATGGCGTCCGTCGCCCCGGCCGTCCAGATGACCTCACAGGATTCCGCCGCACCGATGTGATGCTGGACAATGTTGCGCGCGTTTTCAAAGGCATCTGTGGCCTGTTGCGAAAGCGCGTGCACACCCCGGTGCACATTGGCATGGTAATGCATCAAGTACTCTCGCTGGGCTTCAATGACCGCGATGGGCTTTTGGGAAGATGCCGCGTGGTCGAGGTAGACCAGGGGCTTTCCGTTCACCTCCCGGTTCAGGATGGGAAACTGAAGCCGAAGCGCCGCTGCATCCAAAGCCTTGTTCATGCGTCGTCGTTGGGGTGATCACTCCAGACGTCCCAGCCGTGCTTTTCCGCCAAGCGGTGTTCCACCTCCAATCGCACTTCCGGCACCGCGAGCCCTTTCAGGACATCGCCGATAAAGGCATGCACCAACATGGCTTTGGCGGCCTCGAGTCCAACACCGCGTGATCGGGCATAAAACAGCGCATCCGAGTCAAACTGCCCCACGGTGCACCCGTGGCTGCACTTGACGTCGTCCGCATAAATCTCCAATTCAGGCTTCGCATTCATGGTCGCCTTATCGCTGGCGAGGATGTTGGCATTTTGCTGGTACGCATTGGTCTGCTGCGCATCCGGGCGCACGAACACCTTACCGTTGAACACCCCCGTGCTCTTGCCATACAAAATGCCTTTGTAGTTCTCCGAGCTGGTGCAATGGGCCACGCGGTGATCCACCGTGGTGTGGTTGTCCACGAATTCGCCCTCTCCAGGGAGGAAGGCACCGTTCAATTCCGCATGGGCTCCTTGGCCGTTGATGCGGAAGGCCAAATCGTTTCGTACCCAAGCACCGCGCACCGTGATGGTGTGCACTTCCGCGTGGGAAGCGCGGCCTTGGCGAATGTCTTCAAAAGCAATGTGACGAACCGTTCCTTCTTCGTCCTGAACCTTGTCGATGTGCAAGCGCGCGCCTTGAGCGACGTCCGCACGGGTCAACAC
>CALKYI010000092.1 GCA_938003665.1 uncultured Flavobacteriales bacterium | reverse complement strand
GTTCGCGTGGAGATCGCCACGAACGAATGGCCGGTGTTGCGGCATTATCCGGAACTGAAAACGCCCCTGATCCAAGCGATGGCCTGGGGGGAGTTGCAAGGAGTGGAATGGGATAAAGAAGCGCTCGTCAAGCTCCTGCGCAAAGTGGTGCGCAAGTCAGACGGGCTCAAAAGCAGCCGGGTTCGGCCCTACCTCAAGCAGACGCCAGCACAAACGTCGTGATGGAGGCGATGAACATCAAAATGGCCAAGGCCAGGTACCGAAGTGGAATTGCTTTCATGCGTCCCTTTACGGGGAGTTCTGCGACGAGGTTGCAACCGGAGGGCTTTTTTGGTACGAAATCCAACAAACCAGCCGCTTGAAGGGTTAGGTTTGAGGCACAGCTAGACCGATATGCGCAGTTTTGACGTCCCCGAATTTTACCGCAGCCCCATCATCGCCCGGGTCAAGCAGAAACGCAAGGCCCGCGACCCGCGCAAGCGCGACTTCTCGCCGTCGGTGCTTGACTTTGGCACCGTGCGGTTCGTGATGGCGCGGCATTTTGGGTTCTGTTTCGGGGTCGAAAACGCCATTGAAATTGCCTACCGCGCCTTGGAGGAAAACCCCGGCAAGCGCATCTTTTTGCTCAGCCAGATGATCCACAATCCAGAGGTGAATGCGGACCTGACGGCTCAGGGCATTCGCTTTTTGCAGGACACTGAGGGCAACACCCTCACGCCACTGAGCGAACTGCAGGCGGACGATGTGGTGTTGATTCCTGCATTCGGAACCACGCTCGAGCTCGAAGCGCAGCTCAAAACGATTGGCGTGGACGTCTCGACGTACAACACCACCTGCCCATTTGTGGAGAAGGTGTGGAAGCGTTCCGCCAAGCTTGCGACGTCGGATTACACCATTGTCATTCACGGCAAACCCCAGCACGAAGAGACCCGAGCGACCTTCAGCCACGCCCGCGGGTCGGGCCACGCACTGGTCATCAAGAACATGGCGGAAGCGGAGGTGCTGTGCGGCTTCATTGAAGGCAAGCGGCCGTTGGATGATTTCTGGACGCACTTCGAAGGCCGTGCATCCGACGGGTTTGACCCTGCCGTGCACCTCGAGCGCGTCGGGGTGGTGAACCAGACCACGATGTTGGCGTCGGACACCCAGGCCATCAGCGACCGCATCAAGGTCTCCATCGAAGCGAAGGCTACCGACGGTGAGGCGTTTGCCAACACCCGCGATACCCTGTGCTACGCGACCAATGACAACCAACAGGCTACCCAAGCGGCCTTGAACGCCGGCCGGCTGGACACCGCCGTGGTGGTGGGGGGCTACAACAGTTCCAATACCTCTCACCTCGTGGAATTGTGCGAGGAGCAGGTGCCGACGTTTTTCGTGCGCAACGAGAAGGAATTCATGCCGGATGGCCTGTTGAAGCATTTCGACTGGCGCAGTGGGCTGCACCAAGAAACCATGGATCCCTGGCCGACGGGTCAGGAGGGCGAAGCACCCACTGTTTTGCTGACGAGCGGCGCCTCGTGCCCCGATGCGACGGTGGACCGCGTTATGCACGCGATTTTGGAGCGTTACCCCGGTTCAAAAGATGTTGAAGACGTGTTGATTGCCTTTGAACAAGAATTGGACGCCCAGCCGCTTTCGTGAGCGCGGCGGTCGTATTTTCGTTTTTCATGCAAGCTCCACGCCTTCGTTCCATGTTTCGCAACGTCCGTACGGAGCCGCGGCGGTTTCAATTCCGTTCGCGGCACTTGCCGGATTTGGATCCCAAATGGGCCGAACGCAAGGAACGCATAGAAGCTGAGGTGGCCGGAGAGCAAGACCCCGACGCCGCGCCCGCACGGCCCATCCGCTTTCGTTCCAGCCGTGCCAAGGCAGAGACTGCGAAAGGCGCCTCCGAATGGAAGGAACGGCGGCAAGCGCAGATCCTTGGAGCGCGGTACGCCATGCTTCGCGCCGTGGTCATTGCAGCCGGACTGGTCTGGTTGGCATGGCGTGGGATGGTGTGGGTGGAGACCAGTGATTTTTCGGATGTATTAAAGTGGATGGAGGATGCCTGAGGTGATACGGCAGTTGCCAGAAAATGTAGCGAATCAGATTGCAGCGGGGGAGGTCATTCAGCGGCCTGCCTCGGCGGTGAAGGAGTTGATGGAAAACGCCGTGGACGCCGGTGCCTCGCGCATCGACGTGCGCGTTGTGGACGCCGGCCGCACGCTGATTCATGTAATGGACAACGGAGTGGGCATGGTTGAGGCCGATGCGAAGCGCTGCTTTGACCGCCACGCCACCTCCAAAATCACGACGGCTGACGACCTGTTCACCATCGTGTCCAAAGGATTCCGCGGCGAGGCGTTGGCTTCGATTGCCTCCATCGCCCACGTCGAATTGAAGACACGTCACGACAGCGATGAGTGCGGCATCCAGCTGAACATGGAAGGAGGGGCTTTGGCTCAAGAAACCCCCGTCGCCATGGAAGTGGGTACGCAGATTGCCGTGCGTCATCTGTTCTTCAACGTGCCCGACCGTCGGAATTTTCTGAAATCAGATGCCGTGGAAATGCGGCACGTCATCGATGAATTTCACCGCGTCGCGTTGGCGCACGAGGCCATTCATTTCACACTCACCCACAACGATAGTGAACTGTTCGATTTGCGACCGTCCACCTTGCGAAAGCGCGTCATCGGTGTGTTCGGGAGCAAGTACGATGAGCGCCTAGTGCCCGTCGAGGAGAGTACGGACGTGGTGGGGGTGAAGGGGTTTGTCGGCAAACCGGCCTTCGCCCGCCGCACAAGGGGTGAGCAGTTTTTGTTCGTCAACCAGCGGTTTGTCAAGCACGGACTCATCCACCGGACCATCATGAACGCCTACGAAGGGTTGCTGCCTCCTGGTCGATACCCGCTTTACGTGCTGTTCCTGACCATTGATCCCGCCCGACTCGACGTCAACATCCATCCGACCAAAACGGAAATCAAATTCGACGAAGACCAGCACATTCAGTCCCTGCTGCTCCCTTCGATTCGCCGAGGGTTGGGCAAGCACGCGGTGGCGCCTTCGTTGGACTTCGATCAGGAGTCTAGTCTTAATATCGCCCCATTGCACAAGGATCGCGTCGTACCAGAGCCCGCGGTGCAGGTCAATACCGATTACAACCCGTTCCAATCCAAATCCGCTTCTGGTGGACCCTCGGGTGGTGTGTTGAGGCCTGGACGCGGACAAATGGATGCGTGGAAGTCACTCTACGAAAAGGCATGGCAGCCTGAGGGCGAAGCCGGACACGTGGCACAAGAAGAACGTGCTATGCAGTCTTCGGCTTCCGGTGAAGTCGGGGCGCAGCTCGAGGCGGGCGATGAGGTAGTCGTGAAGCAGCGTCCACTGTTTCAATTGCAGAATAAGTACATCGTGACCGCCACCAAATCGGGCTTGCTCGTCATCGACCAACATCGCGCCCACCAGCGCATTTTGTACGAGGAGTTGGTTCGGCAATTGGAGCCGGAGGGTGCACCTGCCGCCACGCAGCAATTGCTTTTCCCGACGGCAATCGACCTCAATGCTGCGGATCAGCTGTTCGTGTTGCAGTCGCGTGACTGGCTGGCCAAGTTTGGCCTGCTGGTGGCCGAACACGATGACGGAATAGAAGTCCAAGGCATGCCCCTGGAGGCGGACACCCCACCGGAATCGCTCATCCAAGCGATTCTCGAGGAGCGGGCTGCCGAGGTGGCGGGTGTGAGCCGGGAGGAACGGGTCGCTGCGCGACTCGCGGCATCCATGGCCGTTCGGGTGGGCAAGGCGCTCAAGCCGGAAGAGATGGTGGACTTGGTCGACCGGTTGTTTGGCTGCTCGACCCCTGCCCTTGACCCTTTCGGTCGGACCGTCATTGTTAATTTTGAATCCAACGAACTCGAGCAACGCTTCCGCTGATGCTGAACAACGCCCCACCGGTGGTCAAAAACTTGATCATCATCAATGTACTCTTTTACCTCGCGACGATGGCACTGGGTGAATACCAGATGCTCCACTACTTTGCGGGAACGTATCCGGGCTCGCCCAATTTTTACCCGTGGCAGGTGATTACGCACATGTTCATGCATGGGGGGCTTGGGCACATTTTCTTCAACATGTTCGCGTTGTACATGTTTGGCGGGCAACTGGAACGGCTCTGGGGCCCGCAGCGCTTTCTGAATTACTACATCATCTGTGGCTTGGGCGGATTCTTCTTGC
>CALKYI010000091.1 GCA_938003665.1 uncultured Flavobacteriales bacterium | reverse complement strand
GCGCCGCTTATCTGTGATATGAGCTCGGACATTTTCTCCAAGCCTGTAGATGTGGCAAAATTCGATTTGATCTACGCCGGTGCTCAGAAAAACATGGGTCCAGCAGGAGCCACGTTGGTCATCGTTAAGAAATCCGCTCTTGGAAAATCGGGTCGTTACATCCCAACGATGTTGGATTACAATACGCACATTTCAAAGGGTAGCATGTTCAATACGCCTCCTGTATTCTCGGTATATGTAAGTATGTTGACCTTGCGCTGGTTGAAAAACTTTGGGGGAGTAAAAGCCATCCAAGAGCGCAATGAAGCCAAAGCAAAGTTGCTGTACGACGAGATTGATAGAAACCCATTGTTCAAAGGAACGGCTGAGGTTGAGGATCGCTCAACGATGAATGCTTGTTTCTTGCTCAACGACGAAGATGCGCACAAGGAAGCCTTTGAAAAGCTCGTTGCAGCAGCAAAAATTAGTGGAATTAATGGACACCGTTCTGTCGGTGGATACCGCGCTTCCATGTACAATGCTCTAGGTTTGGATAGCGTTGAAGCGTTGGTAGGATGTATGAAAGAATTAGAAGCACAATTTTCATGAAAGTTTTAGCAAACGACGGAATTTCTCCTTCAGGAGTAGAAGCAATTGAAGCTGCAGGTCACGAGTTGATCACTACGAAAGTGGCTCAAGAGCAGTTGGAAAACTACATCAATGAACATCAGATTGATGTCATTTTAGTTCGTTCAGCGACTACGGTTCGTGCTGCATTGATTGATGCATGTCCTTCGATCAAAGGAATTGGCCGCGGAGGTGTCGGAATGGACAACATTGATGTGGATTATGCACGCAGCAAGGGCATCAAGGTGTTCAATACCCCAGCAGCATCTTCGGATTCAGTGGCTGAGTTGGTCATGGGACATATGCGCTGTCTCGTACGTTTCTTGCACGATGCGAATCGTCAAATGCCGCTTGAAGGAGATACCAAATTTGGTGCATTGAAGAAATCCTACGCAAAAGGTATTGAGTTGCGCGGGCGTACCCTCGGAATCGTAGGGTTCGGACGTATCGGTCAAGCATTAGCGAAACTGGCCATTGGTGCCGGAATGCGTGTTGTCTTCTCAGACATTCATGAGGACAATGTGGATGTTGAGTTGAGTTTCTTCGATGGACAAACTGCAAGTTTCACTTGTGAAAACGTCGGTTTTGACCGCGTACTAGCAGAAAGTGATTTCATCTCATTGCACGTTCCAGGTGGCGATTTGATTGGCGCTGAACAGCTAGAAAAAATGAAAGATGGCGTGTTCTTGTTGAATGCAGCACGCGGTGGAGTAATTAACGAGGAAGCATTGATGGAAGCCTTGGAATCTGGCAAGGTTGCCGGCGCAGGTCTCGATGTATTCAAAAACGAGCCTACACCAGCAATTAAAGTGCTGATGAATGGGAAGTTGAGTGTTACTCCGCACATTGGAGCGGCGACGCTTGAAGCCCAAGACAGAATTGGAACAGAGTTGGCGGCACATATCAATGCACTTTGATCAGATTTGTTGATTTAAAAACTAAAGCCTGTGTTGTTCACAGGCTTTTTTATGCGTAATTGGAAACGAATTTTCACTGTTGCGTATTTCGAGTAACTTAAGACCATGAAGAACGAATTACTGCAAGGCGTTACCAAGCGGCTTTTACGTAGCATGATTACCGTAAATATGGTAGTCATGTTGGGTAT
>CALKYI010000090.1 GCA_938003665.1 uncultured Flavobacteriales bacterium | reverse complement strand
GGCAGCGGCAACTGGTCCGGACTGCAAGAGGTGGGGGTGGTCGATGCCAACACGAACGCTTTTGTGCACGAGGGGGCGACGTTTGGAGCCACTTACACATACCACATCGTTGCGGAAATGGCTTCGGGCCTCGAGATCCTCTCCAACGCACGGACCCTTGAGTTCAGCTACCCTGGCGCTCCTAGTTTTACGTCGCTGCGTCGTGCATCTGTTTCGGACAGCGGGGCGGTGAACATCATCGTCGACCTCGACCCCAATTCCAACGACGCACACGCCTATACCCTGCAGCGCAAACGCTCCGGCGAAGCTGAATTCACCGACCTCGAGACCCAAGAGGGCGTGGGCGGCATGACGCTCATGTACACCGACTACACGGCCCAAACCGATGAATCCAGCTACAGCTACCGCGTGCGGGTCGAGAATTTTTGCAGCGATTCGGTCGGCATGTCGAATACGGCCGAGACGGTGTTGTTGCGGGGTATTTCCGATTTTCAGTTGTTGAAAAATACCCTGCATTGGACGCCCTACGCGGAGTTCCCCGGGGCCACTGCCGGCTACCGCATCTACCGCAAATACAATCTGGGCAATGCCACCGAACTGTTGACCACCCTCCCTAGCACGGTGTTCACCTGGGAGGACGACGTAAGCAATCTGTTGTACAGCCCGGGTGATTTTTGCTACCTCATCGAGGCCACGGATGCCCTCCCCGGGCCGGCCGGCAGCATCAACTACGCGTTTTCGAACGAGCTGTGCCTGCAGCAGGAACCAGTGGTATGGATCCCCAATGCCATCCTCATTGGCGGGGTCAACAACACCTTCCAACCCGTGGTGAGTTTTGCGGATTTCGCCAACTACCGGATGGAAATTCACAACCGCTGGGGCGACGTCCTGTTCGCCACGGAGGATTTTGAAACGGGCTGGGACGGGACCTACAAGGACCAGTTCGTACCGGAGGGTACGTATGGGTATTTCATCACCATCCAAGACGGTTCCGGACGCTACTACGACCGGCAGGGATTGGTGCACGTGCTCAACGGAGAATAAGTTGGCAAATCGGGCTCGGCAGGAGCCTGTATTTTTCCTAATTTTGCGCGAATCGTAACCCGTAAATCCGCGCGATTGAAAGGTTTCGGCCCCCGATTCATTTGACCACCATGGCCACCAATTCACAAAAACCAAAAATCGTCGGCGAAGGCTTGACCTACGACGATGTCCTCCTCATTCCTGCCTACTCCGAAGTGCTCCCACGCGACGTGCAACTCGCGAGCAACTTCTCCCGGAACATCACCCTCAAAACCCCGGTCATCTCCGCGGCTATGGACACGGTGACGGGAAGTGCGATGGCCATCGCCATGGCCCGTCAAGGCGGCATCGGTGTCATCCACAAGAACATGACCATCGCCCAGCAGGCCGCCGAAGTGCGCCGCGTGAAGCGATCGGAAAGCGGCATGATCCAAGATCCGGTGACCCTCTCCCGCGAAGCCTCTGTGGGCGACGCGTTGGCCATCATGAAGGAACACCGCATCGGAGGCATTCCGGTGGTGGATGAGACCAATACGTTGGTCGGCATCGTCACCAACCGCGACCTCCGTTTTGAAAAGAATAACGACCGTGCCGTGTCCGAGGTCATGACGGACAGCAACCTCATCGTTACGCAGGACGGTTCGGATTTTGAAAAGGCCGAGCAACTGCTGCGTGCCCACCGCATCGAAAAGCTGCCGGTGGTGGACGGCGATGGCAAGCTTGTCGGCCTCATCACCTACCGCGACATCATCAAGCTCAGCACCTTCCCCAACTCCTGCAAGGATGAATGGGGACGTTTGCGGGTCGCTGCAGCTGTCGGGGTTACGCATGACACGATTGACCGCACCGAAGCGCTGGTCAACGCTGGCGTCGACGCGGTCATCATCGACACGGCGCACGGCCACAGCCGCGGCGTGCTCGAAACGCTGGCCAAAGTCAAGGCGGCCTTCCCGTCCATCGACGTGGTCTGCGGCAACATCGCGACAGCTGATGCCGCCAAGGCGTTGGTGGAGGCGGGAGCTGACGCCGTTAAAGTCGGCATCGGACCGGGCTCGATCTGCACGACGCGTGTGATTGCGGGCGTGGGCGTTCCCCAGCTCGGCGCCGTGATGGAAGTATCGGAGGCGCTGCGCGGGACCGGAGTACCGGTGATTGCCGACGGCGGCATCCGATTTACTGGCGACATCGTCAAAGGCTTGGCTGGCGGTGCAGACACTGTGATGAGCGGCTCGATGCTCGCGGGCACCGAAGAGAGCCCGGGCGAAACCATCATTTACGAAGGACGTCGGTTCAAGACCTACCGCGGCATGGGCTCCTTGGAAGCCATGCAAAAGGGCTCCAAAGACCGCTACTTTCAAGATGCGGAAGACGACCTCAAAAAACTCGTACCTGAAGGCATCAGCGGCCGCGTCCCGTACAAAGGCACCGTACTCGAAGTCATGCACCAAGTGACTGGTGGCCTCCGTGCCGGCATGGGCTACTGCGGAGCACCTGACATCGCCACCTTGCAGCAGGCGCAATTTGTCCGCATGACCGCTGCCGGCGTGAAAGAAAGCCATCCCCACGACGTGACCATCACGCGTGAAGCACCGAATTACAGTTTGCGTTAAGACCATCCTGAAGATGAAAAACCTCTTGAACACAACAGCAGGTATTGCCTGCGTGATTTTCGCTGCCGTTTTGGCCGCACCCCCTGCCATCGCACAAGAAGAAGCCGTCCTGACCGTTGGCGAGGAGGCCGTCTCGCTCGCCGACTTTGAGCACATTTTCCTCAAGAACAACCGCGACAGCGTCATCACCACCGCTGCGCTGGACGAGTACATGGAGTTGTTCATCAATTTCAAGCTGAAAGTCCAGGCTGCTGAGGCGTTGGGTATGGATACCGTGGAGACCTTCCAAAAAGAACTCGCCGGCTACCGAACCCAACTCGCCCGCCCCTACCTTACCAACAACGATTTGCTCGATGAACTCGTGCGCCAGGCGTGGGAACGCAAGCAAGAGGAGGTACGTGCGCGCCACATCTTGATCTCGTGCAGCGCCCAGGCGAAGCCAGCCGACACCCTCAAAGCGTACAAGCGCGCTGAGGCCCTGCGCGAGCGCATCGCCAACGGCGAGGATTTTGAGGCCGTTGCTCTTTCTAAGGCCGGTTCTGATGACCCCAGCGTGCGCGACAACGGCGGCGACCTCGGCTGGTTCTCGGCCTTCCAAATGGTCTATCCGTTTGAAGAGGCGGCCTATACGACACCGGTCGGCGAACTCAGTTCCATTGTCCGGACGCGCTACGGCTACCACTTCCTCGAAGTAACCGGCCGCCGGGACGCCCGCGGTGAAATCCGCGCCGCGCACATCATGATCCGCACGAAGGAAGGAGCCGACGACGCGACGTTAAAGGCTGCTGAAGAACGCATCACGTCCATCTACGACCTCCTGGGCAAGGGCATTCCGTGGGAAGAACTCGCCCTCAAGATGTCGGAAGACGCGACCACAGCGAGCAAGGCGGGCGAACTGCCTTGGTTCGGAACGGGCAAAATGGTCGAGGAATTTGAGAACGCAGCGTTTGGGTTGACCGAGGACGGACAAATTTCCGCACCGTTCAAGACCTCGTACGGCTGGCACATCGTCAAGCGCCTCGAATACCGTGCTCCCGCCACCTTTGAAGCGTCCAAGCGCGAATTGCAGAAGAAAGTCAGCCGGGACAGCCGCTCCGAATTGACCCGAGCGTCGTTCCTGGAAAACCTCAAAGTCGAGTACAACTACACATCCAACGCCACCGCCATCAAGTCCCTTAAGCGCATCACCGCCAAACAAGACAGCGTCTTCTTCCCCGGCCATCCGCTGGCGAACGTGCCGAGCAAAACCGCCGCCACCACCCTGCTCACCATTGGGGACGAAAGCGCCACCGTAGCCGATTTTGTGGACTACTTGAACATCGTAAAAATCCGCAACGCGGAAGCGGGTGCCAGTGCCGTCATCGACGAACAATTCGCGTCGTGGTCAGACAAGCTCCTCCTCGACTACGAGGACGCGCGCCTCGAGTCCAAGCACGATGATTTCCGGTTGCTGATGGAAGAATACCACGACGGGATCCTGCTTTTTGAATTGACGGACGAGAAGGTGTGGAGCAAGGCCGTGAAAGACACCGCGGGATTGGAAGCATACCACGCGGCCCACGTGGGTGACTTCATGTGGGGCACGCGCGCCGAGGTGGACATCTTCACCTGCGCCGACGAGAAGGCCGTCAAAGCGGCCCGCAAAGCCGTCAAGAAAGGCAAAGACCTCGTGGCATTCCAACGCGATTACAACGCCGAAAACGGCAATTCCATCACCTTGACCTCTGGACGATTCAGCGAAGGCGACAACACCTGGGGAGACAAGGTGCTGGCCGATGCTGCGGCAGGTACCCTTGCCGATAAAGCGCCCGTGTTCGCCACGTACGAAGGCGGTGGCGACGAAACCGTGCTCGTGCACGTGGGCGCTGTGCGCTCGCCAGAGCCGAAGACGCTCACGGAAGCCCGCGGACAGGTCATCGCGGCGTACCAAGATCACTTGGAAGCGCAATGGATTAAAGCCCTGCGCGCGGGCACTTCTGTGGAAGTGAATACCGCTCTTTTGCACTCCCTCGCCGACTGATCCGATGACCGCGCGTTCGACGGCTGCTGCAGGAATCTTATTCTGGATCGCCTTGGGCGGTACTGGAGCGGGTTGCGGCGAAGCGGCTGAGTCCTCGACGCAATCCGTCGCCCGTGTTGGAACCACCACGTTGACCGCTGCGCAGGTGCGGGCCCACGTTCCTAACGGGCTGAGCCTCGACGATTCGGCGACCGCTGCCCGGCGGTACGTGGATCAATGGGTACGGGAACAGATCCTCGTGGCACAAGCTGAAGCGGCCCTGCCGCCCGAAGCCATGGCCTTTGAGGACGAGATCAAGGCCTACCGCAACGCACTCCTCCTCCACGCCTTCAAAGAACGCTACGTCAACGAGCGCATGGACAGCGAGGTCAGCGAAGAGGAAGCACTGGCATTCTATGAGGCCAATGAGGCCTCCTTCATGCTCACGGATTATGCCGTCCGCGTGTTGTTCATCAACGCGCCGGAGACGGCCGTTTTGGACGACATCCGCGAGCCGTTTGCGGCGCTGGACTCAACGGGGATGATTGACATCGAGCGTTGGTGCGTGGAGAACGGTGCGATTTACGGTTTGGACGGCTCGACGTGGTGGACGTTGAGCGCGTTTACGAAGGAGGTGCCGATGAATTTTTACCGGACGGCATCGCAGATTTCCAGCCGGCGCCTCGTGGATTTTGAAGCCGAAGGGCGGCACTACCTCGTCCGCTTCCTCGAGCACGCATTAAAGGACGACACCGCCCCGTTTAGCGCCGTGCGCAATGACGTGACCGAAATGATCCTGCATCGCCGCAAACAACAACTGCTCCTCGCCATGGAAGAGCAGTTGGTTGTCAAAGCGTGGGCCGAAGGCCTCGTAGAAGTCACTGAACCAGCGCCTTGATAACGGCTTTAGTCGCAGTCCGTTCCGAAGATCGCCAAGAAGGTCAACATGTCCTCGATGGTGAGAGCTCCATCACAATCGCAATCGGCCTCTACTGCAAACTCACTTTCGAGCGCACCGGTCGGCAGGCCTGAAAGCAGTACGAGCAAGTCCACGACATCGCGCTCGCCGTTCAAATTGAAGTCACCGAGGCACGCCGTTTCTACGGTCACATCCACCGACTGCACGCAGCCCGCTTCAGGCAAGGAGAACTCAAACGTGTAAGCGCCGTCCTCCAACTCGTATGGCATG
>CALKYI010000089.1 GCA_938003665.1 uncultured Flavobacteriales bacterium | reverse complement strand
CCGGAAGATTTGCATGTCGCCCATGCGTTTCTTCGGGAACAGCGCAAGGGTCAGTGAACCGGATGGTGACTGGACCACGTCCCGGTTTTGCGCACCCACCGAACCAGATAGATCCCTACGACCAAGGAAGCTGCCGCGACAGCGTAATCTGAAATGACCCACTCCGGTGCGGCGTTCACCTCTTGCGCAACCCATTCCGGTCCATAAATGGCAGCCATGAGGATGGCTCCAGCGTTGTTGAAGAAGTGCGCGGCGATGGCAGGCCACAAACTGTTGCTGTAAATCACGAGGTAGCCGAGGCCGGCCCCGAGCACCATACGCGGCAGGAAACCGTGGAACTGCAGGTGGATGGCACTGAACAGGAAGGCAGCCATCCAAACGGCAGCGTGGATGTTGTTGGTCCACTTGGCCACCAGCGGCTGGATGACCCCACGGAAGGCAAATTCCTCACACACCGCGGGGAGTAGAGCCACGGTCAACAGCGTCGCTGGAAACTGCCAAGCAGAGTCGTATGTCAACATGGACTGGGTCACCTCCGCTGCCAATTCCTCAAAGCGGTCCGCATTTGCCACCCAGCTTTCGGGCAAGGCTTGAAGCACCAGGCCATTCAAGCGAAAGGTCAAATCGATGAGGGGTTGGGCGGCCCATGCCAGTCCCATTCCGACTGCGATCCAGATGGCTTTTGGCCATTTCATGGCGAGGAACGTGCGACCCGCAAATAGTTTGCTCGCCAACCAGGCCATCAGGCCGAAGGACAGCACTTGGTTGACTCCGTTGATGATGAGGTTATAGACCTTTCCTTCGCTGGAGGTGGCATCCGAGGCGAAGTTGATGGCTTGCTCAGTCGTATGGCCGAATGCCGAGGCCAAGGCGGCCAATCCCATTCCGGAAGCCAGTCCCATGCCCATGAGGACCATGCAGAAAAAGAAGATCAGTTGCCCGAAAGGGTGCATGGTTTGAAATGCGGTTCGGATCATGGTGTAATTTTGTGCGTGCTTTCACGCGCAATTTCGCCGAAAAGACACAAACGCAATCACGTGGTACGCATAGGTGACATCGACATCGCAGAATTTCCCTTCTTGCTCGCCCCAATGGAGGACGTAAGCGATCCACCGTTTCGCGCGCTGTGCAAGAAGTACGGAGCCGATGTCATGTATACGGAGTTCATCAGCTCGGAGGGGCTCATCCGCGACGCCGCCAAGAGCCGGGCGAAGTTGGATATTTTCGAGTACGAGCGCCCCATTGGCATCCAGATTTTTGGAAGCGAGATCGATTCGATGCGCAAGGCAGCGGCGATTACCGAGGAAGCCCAACCGGACATCATTGACATCAACTATGGTTGTCCGGTCAAGAAGGTCGCGTGCCGCGGTGCTGGGGCGGGCATCTTGCAGGACATTCCGAAGATGGTCGCCATGACCAAGGAGATTGTTGATACGTGCACATTGCCGGTGACGGTCAAGACGCGACTGGGTTGGGACGACAACAGCAAGTACATCGTCGAGGTCGCCGAACGCCTTCAGGACATTGGCATCCAAGCCATCAGCATTCACGGCCGCACCCGCGCGCAGATGTACAAAGGCGAGGCCGATTGGTCGTTGATTGCCGAAGTCAAAAACAACCCGCGAATGCACATCCCAGTCTTTGGCAATGGCGATATCGACTCCCCGCAAAAGGCCGTGGAATACCGCAACCGCTTTGGCGTCGATGGCATCATGATCGGTCGGGCGAGCATTGGTGCTCCTTGGGTCTTCCGTGAGATGAAGCATTACATGGCGACGGGTGAATTGCTGCCGCCGCCAGGCATGACCGAACGGGTGGCAGCCGCTCGTGAGCATTTTGAAAAAGGGGTGGAATGGAAAGGCGAACGCCTGGGTGTGGTCGAAATGAGGCGTCACTACGCCAACTACTTCAAAGGACTTCGGGATTTCAAGCAGCACCGATTGCAGCTGGTCACGCTCGATGGTGTGGACGATATCCGGGCCAAGTTGGACGAGCTGGAAACGATTCCGTTCGAGCCTGCAGTCTGATTACACGGCCCCGAAGCGCCGCACCAAATTGCGGACCATCCAACCCGAGCCAATCCCTCCGATAAGGACCACAACCCCGAGGGTACCCAAAACATCACTGGTCATCAGTTCGACCGGATAGGCGGGGATGACCGATCCTTGGAGTTTCACCCACCCAAAGTGTTGCTGTCCCCGCACCAGTGCAATGCCAATGGCTGCACCGGCCAGTCCGCCGACCGCATTGATCATCACGCCCTGCCAAGCAAACACCTGCTCGAGTCGCCAACCGGTGAGGCCCATGGCATTGAGGACTTCGATGTCTTGGCGTTTTTCAAGCAGCAGCATGGTCAATGATGCCATCACGTTGAAGGCAGCGACCACGAGGATGAAACTCAAGATGACAAACGTCGCCCACTTTTCAGCTCGGTTGGTTTGGGTGATGAGGGCATTCTTTTCCGCCCGAGTGCGCACCCGCCACGGTTCACCTGCGGCATCGATGGCGTCTTGAATCAATCGGGCAACTTCCGGCTCACTAGCTTTCTCGACCAACACCAATTCGAAGCGGGTGACTGACTCCGGACGCTTGAACAACGAGCGAGCGAAATCCAACGGAGCCAGGGTGAATTTGCGATCGATCTCGGCGTTGACGGAGAACACATCGCAGGCATAGGCCGATTCCGAGTGGAAGGCGCGTTCTTTGAACCGCGTGAGCTTTTTGCCTCTTATGGGCGCGCGGAATTGCAGCGCCGGGAGCCCTTTTTCGGCATCCAAGCTGCCAATGCCGAGCATATTGCGGACTCCAAGACCGAGCGCGACACACGATGCACCTTCAGTGAATTCGGAGCGCCAAACTTGGCTTCGAAGGGTGGATTCGATGGGGGCTGCCTGCAGCATCGTGCTGTCAAATCCAAGCACGGTGACGACATGCGGCTGGCCGTCGCCCCAGGCCACGACGGCTTCATCTTCGATCACTGGCGCAGCGCATTGCACCACGGGGTTGGTGCTCTCGGGACCAAAGCGATCCACAATCCATGTGCCGGTGCGATTGGGCACCACGGCCCCTTCCGCAGGCACAATGGCGACGGGGGCATCGAGGGTGCCAAAGAGCTCGGTAACGACCGATTCAATGCCGTTGAATGCGCTGAGGATGGCGATCATCGCGGCCGTGACGGCGGCAATGACGAACATGGAAATACCCGAAATCAGGTGCGTCAAGCTCCGGTTTCTGCGCGTCCACGCGTAGCGCCAAGCGAGCCGAATCGGGAGTCGCATGCCCTTACTTTTTCAGGGCTTGGTCGATGGCTTCGTAATAGTCGAGGCTATCGTCGAGATAAAAATTCAGCTCGGGCACAATGCGAACTTGCTTCCCGATTTTAGCGCCCAATTCTTTACGCACCCGCCAGCCTTCTTGACGAACAGCGGCCAATGCGACTTGCTTGTCCGGCACGGCCATAAAGCTCAGGTAGACCTTGGCCAATCCCAGGTCGGGTGCCATGCGAACTTGCGTCACGGAGATGAACATGCCCCCAAACCAAGCATTGGCTTGGCGTTGAAAAATCACGCTCAAATCACGCCGAATGAGTTCGGCCATTTTCTCTTGACGGATGCCTGCCATGGTCTAAAGGTCGGAAACTAATACAAGAAATTGTGGTAGGGGTACCGTTTGATGTGGATTGCCTTGACGGCTTCGAAGACCACGTTGCGCAGTTCTTCCATGCCCCATTTCTTCTTGGCGGAAATGAAGATGACCTCCCGATCACCCCGTTCAAAACGTTCGCGGATGCCCGCCATGATGTCCTCTCGGGTCGGCCCAAAGGGTTCCACTTCGATCCGGTCCACTTTGTTGAAGACAATCATCGTGGGCTTGTCATCGCTGCCAATTTCGGCGAGCGTGGACTCGACAACCGCGAGGTGGTCTTCGAATTGCGGGTGACTCACATCCACCACGTGCAGCAGCAGGTCGCTCTCTCTCGTCTCATCCAACGTGGATTTGAAGCTTTCGATGAGTTGGTGAGGCAGCTTACGGATGAAGCCCACTGTGTCGCTCAACAGGAACGGGAGGTTTTGCAGCACCACCTTGCGAACGGTGGTGTCCAAGGTGGCGAAAAGCTTGTTCTCAGCGAACACATCGCTCTTGGACATCAGGGTCATCAGGGTGCTTTTGCCCGCGTTGGTGTATCCGACCAAAGCCACCCGTACGAGCGCCCCCCGGTTGCCGCGCTGCGTGGCCATTTGCTTGTCAATGGCTTTCAATTCCTTTTTCAGATGGGCAATGCGGTCGCGGATAATCCGTCGGTCGGTCTCGATTTCTTTTTCCCCAGGGCCCTTCATCCCGATGCCGCCTTTTTGCTTCTGCAGGTGCGTCCACATATTGGTCAGGCGGGGCAGGAGGTACTGGTACTGGGCCAATTCGACCTGGGTCTTGGCGTGTCGGTTTCGGCCTCGCTGCCGAAAGATGGCCAAGCTCCAATTCGGGCGATCGAGGATTTTGCGCTCAGGGATCTCACGTTCGATATTCCGCAGTTGCGTCGGCGTCAGTTCGTCGTCGAAGATGAGGATGTCGATTTCACACTCCTCTACGTATTCCTTCACCTCTTGCAATTTACCGCTCCCCACAAACGTGCGGGTGTCTGGTCGATCAAGGCTTTGCACAAATGTTCGCTTGTTGATGGCGTCGGCGGTTGTGGCGAGGAAGGCGAGTTCCTCGAGGTGCTCAGCAACTTCTTCTCGGGTCTCCCGGCTTTGAACAAGTCCAATGAGCACGCACGTTTCCGGTTCGAGGGCAGTGGAATGCAGCTTTTTTTCGAGCATTACTTGACGTCTCGGAAGGTCTCAATGTACTCCGCAATGCCGCGAATGGTCGCCGCATCGAGGATTCCTTTTTGTGGGGGCATGGTGCCTTTTCCGTAGGTGATTAACGCAATACGGCTTTCGAGGTCCATGGTGGATTGGCTGAGGTCGGGGGCTTTAGAGGCCATGAGTTTGCCGTCCGAGCCGTGGCACAGCGAGCATTTCATGGTGTAGGCGCGCTTGATGCTCGCCTCAGATGGACGCGTAGAATTGCTGTTTTGGCTCGGGCCATCTGCCCCTCCACATCCGGCCATCACGAGGACTACTGCGGCGGCCACCGCGACAATTAGCCGACTTCTGTTCATCATCAGAACCAACCGTAGGCCTCGAATCCCGGTCGGAATGGCCAAGGAATGCTCGCGACGATTAACAGCAAGGCGATTCCGAAGTACCGCAGTTGGCGCTTGTGCTTCATGTCATCGGATGCCGCCCGCTTGGTGAGGCTGTGCCCCAACGTTCCAAACAAGATGGCCAACAGCATGCCAACGAGGTGTTCCACGGTAAAGAACCGCATGACGGTCGACTCCATCACGCCGGGTTGACCGAGCATCGACGCCCATCCTTTCATCATGTACAAGGCCAGACCCAGCAAGAGTTGGGTGTGCATGGAGATCATGGTCAAGAGGCCCAATTTGGCCTGACCTGCCGTGAAGGACGATTGGCGGTTTTGCCACGCCTTGACCAGGGTCACGACGAGCAATGCAAGAGCGACCCAGCGCAATGCGCTGTGCATGTGTTGGAATCCAGTAATCATGGCACAAAGATAGCGCCACGTGCGGGGTTACACCACGCCCTGGTCAATCATCGCATCGGCGACCTTGACGAAGCCGGCGATATTGGCACCCTTGACATAATCCACATAGCCCGAGGCATCGGTGCCGTAGGTGACGCATTGCGTGTGGATGTCCTTCATGATATTTAGCAGGCGCTCATCGACTTCCTCGCGGGTCCAATTCATGCGCAAGCTGTTTTGGGACATCTCGAGGCCGCTGGTCGCCACCCCGCCTGCATTGGACGCCTTGCCAGGAGCGAAGAGCACTTTGGCGGCCTGGAACGCCTCGATGGCTTCCGGCGTCGATGGCATGTTCGCTCCTTCAGCGACCACTTGGCATCCGTTGGCGATGAGCTGCTTCGCTTCGGCTTCGTTCAATTCGTTTTGGGTTGCGCACGGGAATGCCGCTTCACACGCCACTCCCCACGGGCGTTCTCCCGCGTGGAATGAGGCCGAAGCATGGGCATCAGCGAATTCTGAAACACGGCCACGGCGAACATTTTTCAGGTCCTTGATCCAATCGAGCTGTTCCATGGTCAGGCCATTGGGCTCGTGGATGTAGCCGGAAGAGTCCGACATCGTCACCACTTTTCCGCCCATTTGAATCACCTTCTCTGCAGCGTATTGGGCGACGTTTCCTGAGCCGGAAATCACCACGTGTTTGCCTTCGAAATTCTGGCCTTTGGTCTCGAGCATTTCGGCAGCGAAGTAGACCGCACCATAGCCGGTGGCTTCCGGACGAATCAACGAGCCCCCCCAGTTCCGGCCTTTGCCGGTCAGCACGCCAGTGAATTCGTTCCGCAGGCGCTTGTACTGGCCAAACATGTAGCCAATCTCACGGCCGCCCACGCCGATGTCACCCGCAGGCACGTCGGTGTTGGGGCCAATGTGGCGGGCCAGTTCGGTCATGAAACTCTGGCAGAAGCGCATCACTTCATTGTCGGACTTCCCTTTGGGGTTGAAGTTCGAACCGCCCTTTCCACCGCCCATGGGCAGCGTCGTCAAGCTGTTCTTGAAGACCTGCTCGAAGCCGAGGAACTTCAAGACGCTCAGGTTGACCGTTGGGTGGAAGCGCAGACCGCCTTTGTAGGGTCCTATAGCAGAGTTGAACTCGATGCGGTAACCTTTGTTGACCTGCACTTGTCCGGAGTCATCGGTCCAAGGCACACGAAACATAATGATCCTTTCGGGTTCAACCATGCGTTCCAAGATGCGGTGTTTCGCATACTTTGGGTGGTCAGCAATGAAAGGAATGACGGTCTCTGCAACTTCTTGCACCGCCTGAATGAACTCGGGTTCATTCGGATTCTGAGCAGTCACTTCGGCCATGAAGGCCGCAATTTGCTCGTGGTGAGGGTTAGTCATCAACGTACCTATTAACGTTTAAGC
>CALKYI010000088.1 GCA_938003665.1 uncultured Flavobacteriales bacterium | reverse complement strand
AATTCTATCCTCTGATTGACGTCATCAGCATCAACGGCCGCTCCCCTGAATGGGTCCGCGACCGCATCCCCTTCAAATTCGTGACTCCCTGTTTCCCTCAAGAGCGATTCAACTTGAGCACGCGAGGCGGTAACATCAGCACAAGGTTGATGGACTTGTTTGCACCGGTGGGCAAAGGGCAGCGCGGCATGCTGGTATCTCAACCGAAAACGGGTAAGACCACCCTGTTGAAAGATGTGGCCAATGCCATTGCCTTGAATCATCCGGAGGTGTACCTGTTAATCTTGCTCATCGATGAACGTCCGGAAGAAGTAACCGACATGAAACGGAGTGTCAACGCTGAGGTCATCGCTTCAACGTTTGACGAACCAGCTGACCGCCACGTGCGCATCGCCAATCTCGTTTTGGAAAAAGCCAAGCGGATGGTAGAGTGCGGCCACGACGTGTGCATCCTGTTGGATTCAATCACGCGATTGGCGCGCGCCTACAACACGGTATCACCAAGTTCAGGAAAGATCTTGAGTGGTGGTGTCGAAGCCAACGCCTTGCAAAAGCCCAAGCGCTTCTTTGGTGCGGCCCGCAACATCGAAAACGGCGGCTCCCTGTCCATCATCGCAACCGCATTGACTGAAACCGGATCCAAAATGGACGAGGTCATTTTCGAAGAATTCAAGGGCACCGGTAACATGGAGCTTCAGCTGGACCGCCGCATTTCGAACCGCCGCATTTTCCCTGCCATCGACATCCTCACATCCGGAACCCGTCGAGAAGACCTCCTCTTGGACAAAGAGACCTTGCAGCGAATTTGGATCTTGCGTAAGCACCTTGCGGATATGAACCCCATCGAAGCCATGGAGTTCATGAAGGAGCGCATGGAGCAGACGCGAAGCAACGAGGAGTTCCTATCCTCCATGAATGGCTAAAATCCGCCTTGCATTCGTCGCCGGCTTGGCTGGATGGCTTCTCGTGAAACTCTATTGCCTTGGCACATGGACTTGGGAACAATCCAATCAGGTGGGGTTGTTCATCAACCTCGCTTTTGTGACGGGCATTGCTGCGTATGCGGGGTATGCGCATCGAGAAATCGAAGGGTTCTTTTCCCGATGGAAACCCGCTGCGAGAACAACCCTATTGTACAGCTTGCTCTTGTCGATTGTGATGGGATTGTGGTACTACGTCATCGTTCCCGAAACCATCGAATTGCGCAAGCAAGAGCAATTGGAAATACTTCAAGCGTTCGTTGAAGACGCAGAACAATTGCAAACCATGAAGGACACCAATCCCGCCATGGCAGCCATGAGTCCCGATGAAATATTCGCTCAACAAGCAGCGAACATTGAAGTCTTCTTCTCACCCGTGTTTTTCATGGGCACCGTATTGATGGTCTGGATTTTTTCCGGAGCATTGCTCAGCGCCGTCTTTTCCTGGCTGATACCACGCATTTGGAATCAAACACCGTGAAGGAAATACCCCCTTCGTTTTTCCGTTTGTAGTTTTACCTTGTACCCAGAACAATGAGCACCGCCCGCCTCACTCCTGCCCTTTTTCCGGGCAAATCATGGATTGCCGCACTGGCCGTTCTCCTATCGTGGTCCGGTGCGCTCCACGCTCAGCAAGGACGTAAGAACCTCGCGGCGTTTGATACGAAAAAATACCACTTCGGCTTTTCATTGTCGGGTAATCGTTCAGATTTCAACCTCGCATTGGCCCCAGATTTCAGTTTCGCCGATAGCCTGCAGGCCATTGTAAACCAGCCTCAAGCGGGATTCGATCTGGCACTTGTCGCATCCTGGGACGCCACGAAAAACTTTCATCTGCG
>CALKYI010000087.1 GCA_938003665.1 uncultured Flavobacteriales bacterium | reverse complement strand
TTTGGATCAGGCTGCCGAGCTCGAGGCTCTGGTTCAAATAGACCGATTGCTTCAAGGCCAAGGCGATGTACGTATCCGGGTCGTCCGGGTTGAAGCCGGCGTAGCGGGTTTCGTAGTCGTCTTCTTGGTAGATGGAGGCGTTCTCCTTCATCGCCACGCGCAAGCTTTCCTCGGATTTGTGCATGCCCATGACAAACGTGCTTGATCCTCGGGCTTGGGGGTTGTCAAAGGCATCGCAGTGGATGCTGATGAATAGGTCGGCTTGGGTTTCGTTGGCCAAAGCGACGCGTCGCTGCAATGAGGGGTATTCGTCCCTTTCTCGCGTCATGACAATTTTCACATCGGGAAACCGTTCACTGATGTACTTGCGCAGCAGCAATGCCACATCGAGCGTCACTTCCTTTTCCGTGGTTCGGTACCGTTTCGTGCCGAGGTTGCCAGGGTCTGCTCCTCCATGCCCGGCGTCGATCACGACGACCATGCTCGGCGGCACTGGAGCGAACGAAACCGAAAGGAGAATGATGGCCGCCATGCCGCATAGCACCTTACGTTTCGTTAGTTTTGACAGCCGTTTCATGGGTAAGCTCAAATCTAAAACGTGGTCCAGGGCCCGCATCGTCTGCCGGAAGGGGATTTTCCGTGCCATTTTGTGGATAAGCCTGCCCGCGTTGGGCCAGGCCCAGGAGGCCGTTCAGGACTCCGTGGCTGCACCAGCTGAAGCCGCTTTCGAAGTGGTCTGGGGCGCCTCCGACTCCACCCGAATGAACGCCACCGATTCGGAGGTCGAGCTCTACGGTTCGGCCTTTGTCGCATTGGATGACATTCGCCTCGAAGCCGACCGCATTGTGTATTCACAAGCGACCAACCAAGCGTGCGCCTACGGCCGCCGTGATTCGAGCGGAGCGTGGATTGGCCGTCCGGTGCTGACGCAAGGGGGGCAAACGTTTGAGCAGGACGAATTGTGCTTTGACATGAAGTCCCGTCGCGGCTTGAGCCGGCAAGCAGTCACCGTGCAGGGCGAGGCGATTTTTCACGCCGCGGTGGCCAAGCGCCAGGCCGACGAACGCATTCACGTGGCCAACGCTAAATTCACGACGTGCGATGCGGAGAACCCCCACTTCCATTTCCACTTGAAGCGCGCGGTGATGATTCCCGGCGAAAAGGTTGTTTCCGGGCCGTTTTACCTGAAGTTTCGCAAAATCCCGACG
>CALKYI010000086.1 GCA_938003665.1 uncultured Flavobacteriales bacterium | reverse complement strand
CGAGGAACGCAAATACGATTTCCGTCATGCCCATGGCGCGAAGGTACGTCAACATCGTGGGGAGTATCACCTGATTTTTCGCTACTCTTTCTTGCATGCTAATTTGTTAAAATTGGTACTTTGTTTTGCATAGTACCTAGATAAACCTATAAATTTGCGGCATGACAAAAGAAGTTGCCAAATCAGCGGCTCAGATGAGGAAGGGGGTCCTCGACCTCTGCATCCTGCGTATCCTTAGTGGAGGAGAGGCGTACACCTCGGACATCATTGATGCCTTGCAGGCGGTTGACCTGCTCGTTGTAGAGGGGACCGTGTACCCGCTTTTGACCCGCATGAAGAACTCTGGGGCCTTGGACTACCGGTGGGAAGAATCCACCTCCGGACCGCCTCGGAAATACTACCGCATTACCCCCGCCGGCAAATCCATGCTGGCGGAACTCGAAAGCACCTGGGAGGCCTTTGTGCACTCGGTGAATTCCATCAACGCTGAACCCAAAAAATCATGAATAAGACCATTGACATCGAGTTGGCTGGCCTTCTGTTCCACATGGAAGAAAAGGCCCATGCACAACTTCAAGCCTATTTGAATTCCATTGCCGCCGCGCTTGCCAATACTGAGGGCAAGGAGGAGATCATCCGCGAAGTTGAAGCGCGCTTGGCGGAGCTGTTTCAAGAAGCGCTCGGGGAAAGCCGTCAGGTTGTGGCCCTGGACGATGTGACGGCGGCGTGCGCGCAAATCGGCAGCCCCGAAGACTTTGTGGACGAAGACGATGCCCCGAAGGCAACCGCGGGGAATGCGACCGGAAACCGCCGGCTGTTCCGCGATCCGGAAAACGGCATGATCGGTGGTGTGGCCACGGGCATGGCCCATTACTTCGACGCCGACCCGGTATGGGTCCGCGTCATTGCTTTGTTGATCATCCTGTTTACCGGCATTGGATTGCCGGTCTACCTCGTATTGTGGGTCATCACGCCCAAGGCAGAGACCGTTGCAGATCGCATGGCCATGCGCGGCGAGCGGGCGACGTTCGAGAACATCAAGAGCCGGGTGCAATCTGAATACGAGCGGGTCGAAAACCACTTGCGCGACCGGCGTCCTGGACATCAGTTGGCGGCCTTCATTCGCGAATTTTTTCTTGCCTTGGGGAAAGTCGTGAGCTGGTTTTTCCGCGGCCTCGGTTGGGTGTTTTTGCTCTCGTTTGTGGTCATGTTATTCGGGCTGGCCTTCGGAGTCTTCGCGCTGCTGACCGGATGGGGTGACGTCGTCATCGACGGCATCAACGTCGGTCCGGAGCCCGGCACCGTGACGAGGTGGATGGAACTGGTGCTCCCCCGCGGCATAGCGGCCGGCCACTTGTGGATGCTGGCCTTGGCGTTCTGTGCGCTGCCTTTGATGCTTTTTTCCTGGCTTTTGTTGCGGCTGATTTTC
>CALKYI010000085.1 GCA_938003665.1 uncultured Flavobacteriales bacterium | reverse complement strand
TTGGTGCCTGATTCCTCAATTTTTTTTTCGGAAAAACGAAACCTTGTTCCCAAGCTGCCCGTAAAGGCCGCCGGAGCTTAGCTCTATAACAGTTTACTTGTTTTCATTCAACAGGGGAGGGTTGTCCAGCGGGACGACCCTTCTTTGTTTGTGGCCGAAAGTTCAGTTCTTTCGCATTCCATGAAAACCCTCAAGCATCACCCCATCCAAGGACGCCACGGCCGCCCCATTTTTGTGGACGTGCAAAGTCCATCGACCGGCACACCCAAACCGCTTGCGGTGTGTTTGCACGGGTACAAGGGCTTTAAAGATTGGGGTGTATTCGCCCGAATGGACGAAGTCTTCACGGCCGCGGGCTATGTTATGCTCAAATTCAACTTTTCCCACAACGGGGGTACCGGGGACCAACCCATCGATTTCCCTGACCTCGAGGCCTTTGGTCAAAACACCTACACCAAGGAGTTGGACGACGTGCAAGCCGTGTTGGACTGGGCATTTGAAGGTGGACTGGATCCAGCGGAAGTGAACCTGGAGGATGTAACGCTCATCGGCCATTCACGGGGTGGGGGCATCGCGACACTAACGGCTGCTGCGGATGCGCGGGTGAAGCGCTTGGTCACATGGGCGGCAGTCAGCACGTTGGATCGACCGATCTTTCAACCCGGTCCAGCGTTGGACGCCTGGAAAGCCAGCGGCGTGACCTGCATCCGCAACGTGCGTACCCTTCAGGATATGCCGCATTTCGTTTCGTTTTACGAGGATTTTCAGGCCCATCGGTCCCGGCTGGATGTGGAAGCGGCGGCGCGGTCATTGGCCATTCCGCATACCATCATTCACGGGGACGGGGACGACGCTGTTCCACTTGCTCATGCCGAGTTGCTGCACCAATGGAGCCGCAACAGCACGCTGCATGTATTGCCCGGCGCGAATCACGTGTTTGGAGGACGGCACCCGTGGAGTGAAGCGGCACTGCCCGAAGATTTTCAGCGCGTTTTGGATTGGACGCTCAGGCCAGCAGGGTCTGGTCGATGATTCGGCTGATCAATTCCGCTTTACTCAAGCCCACGGCATCGGCCTGTTTGGGAATGATGCTCGCTTCTGAAAACCCGGGTACGGAATTGATTTCAATCACGTAGGCGCTTTCCGGCCCTTCCGACATCATATCCACACGCGCCATTCCGCGCATGCCGGTGGCCTCGTAGACCTGGACAGCGAGGTCTTGCAGGTGTTGGGTCCATTCCTCGGAGATGTTGGCCGGTGTGATTTCGTCGGCCTCGCCGGCGTATTTGGCCTCGTAATCGAAAAAGTCTCGATCGGTGGTAATCTCGGTAACCGGCAATGCGACCGGTCGGCCCTGTGCATCCGGGATGAC
>CALKYI010000084.1 GCA_938003665.1 uncultured Flavobacteriales bacterium | reverse complement strand
ATTTCAACGTTCAAGTCCAACATGCCCAGCCATGTGAACATCTCAGGGGCCTGCTGAAGGACGGTTTCCGTCCGCCATCCGATGGGAAGGGCCTCGTACACTCGAGCTTCTACATCCCACAACTCCGCCCCGGGCTCCACATACACCTCCAGTCCGCTCGAAGCTGCCTGCCAACTGCCGCCCAATCGCTCCCATGCCCACGCAGCATCAGCCACATACAACCGAATGGAGTCCGGAATGATGCGTTCGTTGGCATCCCGCCCCACGGCCGTAATCATGAATTCCGCACCGGCTTCAGGAACGAGCGACGCCGTCGCCCCCACCACGTCCCGGGTGGGCTCCCACGAGCCTGATTCGCTGCGCCGGTGCCACTCATACACCGGAGCCGTGCGCGAACCGAAAGATCGAAGCTCCACGGCTTCCCCTTCCACCAACACGTGCATCTCCAATCCCCAACCGGCGGCTTCTTGCACCCAGGCAGCGGGAAGGAACATGAATTCTTGGTCGTACTCCAACAACCCCGTTCGGTACGTGCCGGTTAATCGAAAGTTTCTCGGACGCACCCCGTTCGGTCCCCCGACGAGGTAGACGGTGAAGCGGTCGTCCACCGCGAGCTCCAACCGCTTGGCCTGGTGCTCTGAAAGCACCGCGCCGTCCTCTCCGAGGTCCAAATCACCATCGACGATGAACCGTTCCAAGAAGGCCTGTGTGGTCTCCTCGTTCAGTCCTTTGGCCACGACCCCTTTCACGCCGCTTTGCGACTCAATGATGCCGGGCAGGGTGTAAAACGGATGAACGGCTCGCACGCCTTCGAGTTCGGACAATGCCGCCTCAGTGGCCGGATGGCGCACGATTTTTTGATCATCGTAGTCGGCATTGAGCACCTGAATGTCAGAGCCGAATCCCACCACCAACTCCTTCACCTCCTGCTGAAACCCATGCACAATGGACGTGGCGACCACGATCAGCGCCATGCCAATGGCCACCCCGACGGTGGCAATGCGCACCACCGGCCGGGACCAAGAAGCCGTCGACGACTTGGCGCCGAGGCGTTTGGCAATTTTTCGGGAAAGGGAAGTCGAGTTGGGCATCGTGTACGCGTTGCCAAATTACGTTGGTACATTCGTCCTGTGAAGAAATTCCTCACAATATCCATGGCCTTGCTCATCGGGCACGCGGCTTCCGCCTCCCGAGACAGCTTGGTGATGGACTCGCTCAACGGCGTGCTCCACGTGGTGGAACGCACGATTCCGCCGCGTCCGGTACGGTTGGGGAACGAGAACATCAAGGATTTGTACGAAGCGTGCAGCCGGGCGCGGGTGGCGGTGGTCGCCAACCAAACCTCCGTCATCGGTGATGGCCGCAACGGAGAGTCGGTGCACCTGGTCGACACCTTGCTCGCTTTGGGGGTTGACGTGCGGAAGGTCTTCGCACCGGAGCATGGATTTCGCGGCGAAGCCCACAATGGTGCCAACATCGACGACAGCGTAGATCCTGCAACCGGCCTGCCCATTTTGAGTTTGCATGGCAAGCACCGCAAACCCACCGCTGAAAGCCTGCAGGATGTCCGCATGATCATCTTCGACATCCAGGACGTGGGCGCCCGGTTTTACACCTACCTCAGCTCGCTCTTTCTGGTCATGGAGGCCGCCGCCGAAAACGGTCAAGTGGTTGTGGTCCTGGATCGTCCCAACCCGCACGGCCACCAAATCGCCGGCCCCGTGCGCTCCGAAAAATGGAAGTCCTTCGTGGGGCAAGTGCCCGTGCCCGTGCTGCACGGCATGACCCTCGGAGAGATGGCCCGGTTATTCAACGGCGAAAGCTGGCTCGAAGGCGGCATCCAATGCGACCTGATTGTGATTCCATGTGAAGGCTATGCGCACAGCGATGCGTGGTATCCGCTGATCGCGCCGTCGCCGAATTTACCGACGCCTGAGTCCATCGCTCTGTACCCGTCGTTGTGTCCGTTCGAACCTACAGTCGTCAGCGTCGGGCGCGGCACCCCTGCCCCATTCGAGTGCATCGGCATGCCGCACGGCGCATTGGGTTCGTTTGCGTTTACGCCGCAGCCGGTGCCCGGTGCAGCGCCGTACCCCAAACACGACGGCGTGACCTGTTTCGGTCAAAACCTGCACGGACTGGGCGAAGAATGGATGCAAGCGCCCAGTGGTTTTTCATGGAATGCCATCCCGGAATATGCGCGGATGTGGCAAAGCGCTGCTCCGGAGGAGGCCTTTGTCACCGCATCGAGTTCCTTGGCCCGGCTCAGCGGAGATGAATCGCTTGAACAGGTGATCACCGGTGAATTGGAGATGGACAAATTTGTCGAGGGCTGGCTCGAAGGATTGCGCGCGTTCGATGCGTTGCGCCAACCGTACCTGTTGTACCCCGTGCAACGCTAAGACCCTCAAACGGGTTCAGTTTGAAAGACTCCACCTCCGCAGTATCTTGCACCTCTGAACCTATTGAACATGATCGCAAATCGCATTCAATTCAGCCTGCTCGTCGTCGCCCTTATCGGCACTTTGGCCGGTTGCTACAAGGCCCCTGAGTTCATCAACCCCGTTTACTCCTGCGAGTGCGGGTCGGTAACCTTTGGCGACAGCTTGTACAACTTGAAGATGGCGGAAGCCGTGGTCCCGGACAGCTTGGAGCCATTGTCGAGGAGCTACCACATCGTGGCCGATCTCCGCACCCCGGACGAGGTGGATGCCCATGTGCCGGCCCATGATTTGACCTTCCACTTCTCCTTCCCCGTATTGGACGATGTCGTTTACTACGTCCAACAAGAAGACGTTCAGCACTTGGTCCAAATCATCAACCATGGCGATGACCTCTTCCCCATCCGGAACTACAAGGCAACGGACGGATCGATTGTCATCAACCCGGCCTACAACGGCGGCGAAGAAACCGTGGAATTCAACCTCTCCGTGCGCGAATC
>CALKYI010000083.1 GCA_938003665.1 uncultured Flavobacteriales bacterium | reverse complement strand
CCATCGGAGGCGTCATGATTTTCGCCGCACTGCTGATCAATGCATTTTTCTGGCTTGCGGTAGGCCCGGCTCCGTCCACAACGGTATTCCAGGCGGGTTCAGCCTTGGCGGCTTGCACCGTGGTCATCTTCTTTATGGGATTAAAAGATGATATCGTCGGATTGGCTCCAACGAAGAAATTGTTGGTGCACCTAGCTGTAGGCTTCATGCTTATCACTGTAGGAGGCTTCAAAATCGAAACATTCGGCGGCTTGTTTGGCCTCGAAGAGCTCCCGGAAGCACTCTCTCTGGTCTTTTCACTTTTTGTGTACATCGTAGTGGTCAACGCACTGAACCTCATCGACGGGGTGGATGGTTTGGCCGGCGGCTATACGGTCATTGCCATGTCCGCTTTCGCTTTTTGGTTTTTGAATACCGGCCAAATTCCTGACGCCATCATTGCCTTGACCTTGGCCGGAGCCATGGTGGGCTTTTTGGTATTCAACTTCGCCCCAGCGCGGATATTCTTGGGCGACAGTGGATCGTTGCTGGTGGGTCTCGTGGCTTATTCGTTGGCTACCCACGTGATCAATACTCCGCAAGACTTGGTACCTGACGCTTGGAACGGCATTTCAAAGCCGGTCATTGCCATGAGCATTTTGGCGTATCCGCTCGTCGACACGTTGCGGGTGTTCTGCTTGCGTGCAGCACGCGGAATCAGCCCATTCAGTCCCGACCGCAATCACCTGCACCACCGGTTGATGATGCGCACGCGGAACCACGCCAAGACGTCCTTGTTCGTGTACATCTTCTCGCTGAGCATTTTGTGCATCGCTTGGGCACGGCCCTACCTCTTCCCTCAGTTGGAAGAAGAAGGCATGTTCTTCGGCCTGTTCGCCTTGAGCTTTCTTTGGTTCCTTCCTGTGTTGAACAGCACCAAAGGCCAGCACAAATTGGCCCAACACCGGGACAAACTCCTCAATGAGGCCATCAAAAAGCAGAAGGAAGAAGACGCTTCCGAATCGGCTGTGGCTTGATTGTACCTTGTGGGCATGACGCGCGCCCGTCTTCTTATTACATTAATGATTATCGCCTGCTTGGGCCAACCATTGCTTGGTTACGCTCAAGAGCTCGTCAGCGAGCGATGGAAAGTCGGCGCATGGACGCCCGGGGCGACGGGCTTTTGGCCCGCAGTTGAGCACTCGAACGACACCACCAACCGTGAACTGGACGTTCAAGGCTTCGGAGCCTTACAGTACAGTCCCGGCGCCTTGTTGCGGGGTGCCTTTTGGAATTGGCCTTCCGCCGGCGGAACCGGTTGGCAACTGGGCATGACCTGGGACTGGTCACACGATCGGTGGTATACCCACGGTCATGCTGAGCACTGGCGCGTTGCCGGGGTCAGTGCAGATGATTGGAACGAGGCATGGCAATGGGGCACCTGGGACGGCATGGGCTGGGCCTGGAATCCGAACCAAGCAGACATTGCCCTCGCCCGCGTGGTGGGCACCGTCGGCTACACCGTCAGCCAATCACTGGCGATTGAAGCCGGCAACCGACGTCACCATTGGGGCAAAGGCTGGCGCTCGCTGTGGCTGGACCGGCAGGCAGCACCGCTACCGTTCGCGCGGGTCGTGTTAAATACCGAACGCATTCACTATGTGCACATGATTGGGCACACCCAGCACCGCACGTTAGGCAGTCCGGCCGACTTTCCGGGATCCGGACAACTGAGCCCGGGCGCCTACGTCAACAAACGGGGCAGTTGGCTGGCGAGTCACGCCATTGACGTGGAAATTGCCCCGGGATGGACGGGCACGTTGTTTGGCGCGGTCACGTGGTTGGCCAACGACAGCGGCTACACATCCCGATTTGAGCCGGTGTACGCGCTGCCGGTAGTCGCCTTTCGCCCTGCTGAGTACGCCTTGGGTTCGGCAGACAATGCCCTCATTGGTGCAGCGCTGGCCTGGGTGCCCGCATGGGCCAACAAAACCCTCCAGTTCTACGGCCAGCTGATGCTGGATGAACTGGTCGTAAGCCAAGTATTCAATCCCGACCAATGGTGGGCCAACAAGTGGGGGTTGCTGGGAACCGCATCCTGGCAGCATCCGTCGAATGGATGGGGAGCGGTTGTTGAGGCCTGTGCCGTCCGCCCGTATACCTATGCACACGCTGCGCCCGCGCAAAGTTGGACCCACAACCGCCAACCGCTCGCGCATCCAGCGGGCAGCAACTTCATCGAAGGCCGTGCCCACGTTCGATGGGAACGCGGCGCCTGGAGTGCACACGCGGGGGTCGTCCTGAGGCAACAGGGGGCAGATGAAGCCGTTGAACTCGACAAAGAGCCCGCCTTCAGCATCGGCTCCAACCCCCTGCTCTCGTACGTCACACGGCCTGCGGATTACGGCGTGGAATTGGGCTACACCGGTGATGGCCTGGCCGGCGACACAGACCTGATCACCCAGCGGCTTTGGTGGGTCGATGTAGGACACGATATTCCACGACTCGACGGGCAGCAGGTGTTTGTCCGCGCGATGCAAAACCACCGCACCGGAACCCTTGGAACGGAAAACTGGTGGCGGATGGAGTGCGGTATTCGGCTCAATCGTGTCCTTGAAGAACGAAATTGGTGAGGTGATATCCCGCGCTGCTGCGTAATTTTGCCCCCCAACTTGGGAAAATGAAAGACATCGCAGCACTCTTCAAGATCCGCCTTGGTTTCTTCGTAGTCATGTCTGCGATCCTCGGCTGGTTCATGGCCGTGGAATCGTTGGACCTCAAAAGCTTCCTGCTGCTGACCATTGGCGGTTACTTGCTAACCGGTGCTTCAAACGGGTTGAACCAGGTCATCGAAAAACGCGTGGACGCCTTGATGGAGCGCACAGCCGAACGGCCGCTCCCCTCTGGCCGCATGGAACCTTGGCAGGCGATTCTGTACAGTGTCCTCGCTGGTATCATTGGATTGGGCTGCCTGTTTACCCTGAATCCCCTCAGCGGCTGGTTAGGTGTTGCTGCATTGGTTTCCTACGCCTTCATCTACACGCCGCTCAAAAGCCGTTCGACCCTCAGCGTGTTTGTTGGGGCCTTCCCTGGTGCATTGCCGCCCATGATTGGGTACGTTGCGGCCACGGGGGACTTCGGCATCGAACCTGGAACCCTCTTTGCTGTTCAGTTCATGTGGCAATTCCCGCACTTCTGGGCCATCGCATGGCTCGCCCACGACGATTACCAGAAAGCGGGGTACCACATGTTGCCCTTCCGGGCTGGACGAACCCAAGAAAGCGCATGGCAAATCTTGATGTACACCGCCTTTTGCATTCCTGCCTCATTGCTGCCGTGGGCGCTACCCACAGGATCGCCCATGGTGGGGAACATCGCCTTGAGTGTGGCCATTCTGTGCGGCATAGGGTTCATGATTCCCGCCTTCAAGCTCTACCGCACCTTGGACCGCAAGCACGCGCGGCAATTGATGTTTGCTTCGTTCGCCTACCTGCCGGTGGTGCAAATCGCCTACGTACTTGATAAAATTTGATTGAACATGGCCCAGACCTCAACTGCCAAACCCGACGTTTTTGAAGGACACGATCCCGCCGTGCGCGAGCGCACGAAAAAGATGTTGATGTACTTCATCGTTTTCGCCATCGTGATGCTGTTTGCGGGTTTCACCAGTGCCTACATCGTCTCCAACATGGGCCAATACTGGGTGCACGTGTCGCCCACCACGCCGTTTTGGGTGAGCAACGGGTTGTTGGTGCTCTCCTCGGTTGCTTTGTGGCTGGCCGTTCGGTGGATGCGCACAGGGGATAAAATCAAAACCCTCGCCGCATTGGGTGGCACACTGCTGTTCGGCATCGGTTTCACCGTGAGCCAAGCGGAAGGCTGGCAAGGCATGGCCGATTTGGGCATGGGCTGGTCGGTCAGTGAACACGAATCGGGCATGAACGCCTACCGCTGGAACAGCATCGAATCCATCATGGAAAGCGACGCCGTTTACGGCCAGGACTACGAAGTATCCCGAAATGGACGTCCGCTCATCTACAGTCCCGAGCGAAACGAGTTCTACGCGTCCAACGACGAGTTTATGGTGAAGCCGATCACCCGCGATGTCGCCCGCACGTCCAACTCCGGCGGCGGGTACTTATGGGCCTTGATCGCCGTGCACATTTTACACCTCATTTTCGGGTTTATTTACCTCGTTGTCAATGGCATACGAGTGGCGCTGGGGACCATCCATTCCGGCGATGTGGTCCGGCTCCAGTCCCTCAGTATTTACTGGCACTTCATGGGTGCCCTCTGGCTCTATTTGTTCGCGTTTTTGTTCTTCTTGAACTAAAAATTCGCGAGGGGATTGAACGAAATCCCTTGTTGATTGTTTCCGGGCCACAAAAAAGGTGTTTCGTTGCAAGCAATTGACTAAATTTACCGCCAAATTGTAGCCATGGGCGGAGAAGCAACAAAAGCCATTTCGAAAGAAGTCCTCTGGGGAGGAGGTCGCTCACCTTTCAGCGTGAGTTATGGGAAGATGATGATGTGGTATTTCCTCGTGTCGGACGCGTTGACGTTCGGAGGATTGCTCACAGCGTATGGATTCGTTCGCGCAAGCAGCACGGATGCGTGGCCCATTGGCGAGCAAGTCTTCCGCGCACTCCCCGGATTGGACGGAGAATACCCGCTGATCTACGTGGCCTTGATGACGTTCATCCTCATCGTGTCTTCGGTCACCATGGTACTCGCTGTTGAGGCCGGCCACCGCAACGACAAGAGCGGCGTCATCCGCTGGCTTGGATTGACCATCATTGGAGGCTTTTTCTTCCTCGGTTCCCAGGCTTGGGAATGGTCGCACTTCATCCACGGCAGCGGCGGGTCCTTCCTGTTGGCAGAAAACGTGACGGTGACCGCCGATGACGGCCAGGTTTTCAACCTCTCCAAAGGCGACCCGGTCTTCATGGACCACCACTTCGGCCACCTGGCTGAGCCTTGGATCGAAGGCGAGCCCAACGTCTCTTTGGTGGAGAGCGACCACGGCATCAAATTGGTTGAGGTGGGTGAGCACTCCCACGAAGCAGAGTTGCATGCTCTTACCCTCAATAAGTATGTCGAAAACGAATCGTTCGTCAGCGGTGATGAAGCCATGAAGCTTTGGAATGCCCGCTCCGGCACCTTCGCTTTTGGGGCGAACATGCACGACAACGAATACGCGATTCAGCAAGCCTACGCGAACTTCTTCTTCTTCATCACCGGGTTCCACGGATTCCACGTTTTCTCGGGTGTAGTCATCAACATCATCATTTTCATCATGGTGATTCAGGGCGTGTTCGAACGCCGAAAGCACTACGAAATGGTGGAGAAAATCGGCCTCTATTGGCACTTTGTAGACCTTGTATGGGTCTTTGTTTTCACCTTCTTCTACCTGGTCTAACCCTGCTCAGTTTTAACCCCAGCAACCATGGAACGCGACGACCTCATTGTAAACGATAGCTACGCCCTCAATTCTCACCACAGCGAAGAAGAAGGCGCCAAGATTCGCAAGAACATCTGGAAGGTTACGGGCATCCTCACCTTGCTGACGACGGTGGAAGTCCTGATGGGCATTTACTTCAAGCGCTCGGAGACATTCACGTGGACCATGATCAAGTGGTCGTTCATCATCCTGACGTTGGTGAAGGCTGCGTACATCGTTTTGGTGTTCATGCACTTGGGAGATGAGCGCAGCAACCTGAAAAAGGTCATCATTGCACCCTACATGCTCTTCATTGGGTACCTGATATTCATTGCCATTTCCGAAGGTTTCGGACACTTGGGTAACTTCAATACCCTGCACTGAGCCGGTGCATTTGAGCCCTTTCGGGGGTTGAACTTCACCGCCGGTTCACCGGTTTCTTTCCTGTGAGCACTCCCCTTTCCAAAACCCTCAAGAAGTATGCGGTCCTGCTGGGCATCATGCTGGCGTTGCCCTTGATTGGGCTCATGGTTCTGGGCGTCCATGGAGAGCACCATTTCAACACCCTCCCGTACTTCACCGAAGACGGCACCACCGAAGCATTCAGCGAAAGCGTTCAGCGGGTGCAGCCGTTCACGTTGACCAACCATCTCGGCGAGCCATTCGATTCCCGATCGCTCGACGGCAAAGTGTGGCTAGCGGCCTTCTTTGCAACCGATGCGCCGCACGTCGCCCAAGTGACCAAGCAACTGCTCTGGCCCAACTTCCGGTACCGCGACGAGAGCGACATCACCACCGTGTGCTTCACATTGGACGCTGATCACGACACACCTGAGGTGCTGGCCAAGTACGTCGAGCGCAACACGCGCTACAACGGGTTTGACGGAAAGTGGCAATTCCTCACCGGTGAGCAAACCGACATCGATGCCATCATTGCGGAGTCTTTCATGATCGAGCGGGATCCCTCGGACCCCGACAACATCGCCACGCTTTGGCTGGTGGACAGCAAAGGTTACCTGCGCGGTGTGTACCACGCGGCTTCTGAAGATGCCATCAAAGACGCCGTGGAAGACATTGCTTTGCTCCAAAAAGAGATGGACGAGGCGGCCTACGCCAAGAAAAAACGAGCGGAGGCGCTCGCCGACCTCCCTGCCCTGCCCGTGCTGGGGCCGGAAGGGCACACGGTGCCGCCGTTCGCGTTTCTCGACAGCGATAGCGTGGAGTTTTCCCACCATGATTGTACCGGGCAGCTGCGCGTGATTGACTTTTTCTTCACGACGTGCCCGACGATTTGCCCCATCATGTCCAGCCAAATGGCGCGCCTTCAGGCCGGCATTGAAGCCAAGGGGATGAAGGGGGACATCCGGCTCATCAGCCACTCCGTCGACCCGGAGAACGACACGCCTTCACAGCTGAAAGCCTACGGAGAGCGACTCGGGCAAGACCCTGAAATCTGGAAACTGCTGACGGGCGAAAAAGAGGACCTCTACGACCTCGCCCGCAACGGGTACTTCCTCACGGCCATTGAAAGCGACACTGCAGCCGGTGGCATCTTCCACAGCGACATCTTTGCCCTTGTGGACCGCAGCGGACGCATCCGCGGGTACTACGACGGCACCGACACCGAGGAAGTCGACCAGCTGCTGGAAGCCGTCGAGCAACTTTGGGCCCTCAACGAATAAGCCATGGTAAACAACGAAACAAACGTCAAGCGCTTCATCTGGACCATGGCGGTGGTCATCCCTGCCGCCGTTGCCTTGTTGTTCCTCATTCCACCGGTGGAGTCGCTCTCGGAATCGACGCGGCAATCGCTGTACGTGCTTCCCAAGCTCAACGCCATCTTCAACGGCACCGCCTTTTTGTGCCTCATCGGCGCCTTTGTGGCCATCCGCAACAAGAACATCAAGGTGCACCGGGCATTCACCACGACGGCTTTGGGCTTGAGCGTGCTGTTTCTCGTGAGCTACGTGGCCTTTCACCTGACCACTGAATCCACCAAGTTCGGCGGCGAGGGCTGGATCCGCAGCGTGTATTTCGTCATTTTGATTTCGCACATTCTGCTGTCCACTGGCATCATTCCGCTGGTGCTCTTTACGTACGCACGCGGACTGGGCATGCAGGTAGAAAAACACCGCAAGCTGGCCAAAATCACCTGGCCCATTTGGCTCTACGTCACCGCAACAGGCGTTATCGTCTACTTGATGATTTCACCGTATTACCCGTATTGATATGGCAACGGCACGCAAATTCCTCCCGCTTGTTTTGGCGTTGGTCGCCGTGTTTGCCTGGGAACAGGCAACGGGGCAATGCGTTATGTGCAAAGCCGTGGCCGAAGACAGTGCCGACGACGGGGGGTTAGGCGCCGGATTGAACCGGGGGATTTTGTACCTGATGGCGGTCACTTACATTTTGCTGTCGGCCATTTTCTTCGTAATTTCTAAGCAGCGCAAGAGCGCGCGTTAAGGGAAGA